>JBKJXM010000030.1:0-7466 GCA_046716305.1 Candidatus Eiseniibacteriota bacterium | reverse complement strand
CCCTCGAGGACAACGCCGGGAGCGAAGGCCTTGATGATGAAAGGGCTGCCCGAGGCGCCGGAGGCTCCTACGGTGATCTCTTCGCTATAGGTGCCGGGCTTGACGAGAATCGTGGTGCCGGCCCCGCCCCTCGCGGTCACGGCCGCGCCGATCGTACGGTACGGCTGATTCGCCGTCCCTGGGTTCGTGTCCGAGGACGCCGGATGATTCCGGTCCACGTAATACGTTCCGGCCGCCACGGCCGGAATCGGCGTGAGAAGCGCCAGGAGTGCCGCGATCGCCGCGCCGACCTTCATGTACCCGATCCCTTTCAATTCTTGAGGTTCCCAAGCGGCCGTAGCCGAATGACCGGCCGCATGACGTCGTGCTGCTCGAGACAGTTCATCAAACGCTCCATAGGTGCCGCGGTCCGCATCGGAACCACTTGCTGCCGTACGATTCGCGCCTGCCGCCCTCGCGTCATGCGGAAGCGATGCACGCTTCCCTCTCCCGTCGCGGGCAGCTGATCCCGCTCCCGGTATCCGTCGATCAGATGTCCGCCGCCGTGGTCGTACGAGTGGATCCGACCGCCGCGGCCGTTGCCGCCGATTCCCAGATAGGAGGGAACGTCGTGGGTCCCCGCGACGATGGTCGGCCCGCCCGGGGCGAGGCGGCACGCGTTGTGGCGCGCCACCCAGGCCACGCCTCGCGCCCGCGGCTCCTCCGTCACCCCGTTGTGCGAGATGTCGCAGAACACGTCGGCCGCCGTGGCGGGCGAAATCGTCTCCCGCAGCGCGTCGCGGATCGCCGCCATGGTGGCCAGCCGGTAGCCGTAGCCGAAATTGATCGCCATCGCGAACGCCTGCCGGAGCAGGATCCCCTCCTCCGAGTCGGCCGGGAGGGGCGTCCACTCGTTGCGTCGGAAGTAGGTGGCCCACTTCGAGGCCGCGCGGCCGCGTCCGAGGCGCTGCAGGTAATGGAAGAACAGCTTCGAAGCGAAGAAGAGGGGCCGGCGCGAAGCCTGGAGCTTCTCGCGGTCCGCGTAATGATTGAGCAGCGTGCCCCCGAACGGACCGGGGCCCAGGTGGTACATCACCACGACCTGCCCGCGTCGGAAGCCCCATCGGGCGGCCACCGAGTCGTCGACTAGCTCGTCGACCACCTGGATTTCGAGGAAGTGGTTGCCGCCGAAATTGAGCCCCATCTCCGAGCGGCTGAAACGAGTTGCCAGGAGCGGGAGCGGCACGACCTCCGCGAGCGGCACGCCGGATGCGGGCATGGCCATGCGCCCGCGGTCCTCCATCCGGTCGAGCACGCCGGGATCGAGACGGTAGCGGGAGAGCAGGGCGCGGGCCCCTTCCGTCAGCACCCCCTTCAGCTCTGCCACGCCGATGCTGTAGCGGTTGGTCTCGAAGAAGTGGGAGGCCGAATGGGAATTAACGCGGGTAAAGAAGGCGGCCATACGCTCGGGCGTCATGTCGGCCTCGTCGAGATCGGTCTGGATCACGCCCATGCCGTCGTTCACCGCCACCGACGTGAACTCCGGCACGATGTGGCCGCGGGTCTCGATGGCGATGCTGGACGGCACTTCCATGTGCTCCTTCCAATGCACGTCGGGAAGGGCGATCACGGACTCGACATAGGGAAGGGCCGCGAGGAGCTCCAGCGTCCGCTGGATGCGAGCAGGCACCGGCTCGCCCAGCGACAGATGGACCAGCTTGTCCTTGGCGCTGCCGGCGCCGCTTTCGGGACGCACGATCGACAAGACGGGGGCGCCGGGCCGCGACTGCACGCGATCCAGCATTTCCGGTGGAATCATGTGCGTTTCGCCTCTCTCATGAGAATTGCGGAGCCTGGCAGCTTGAATGAGACGTAGACGCCGCGGACCGCGTGCAGCTCCTCGGGCGACAGCGCCCGGACCAGCACCAGCATCGCCACGTACACGAAGGCGCCCACCAGCATGACCACGACGAGATGGGCATCCCGGAGCGCGTGGACGGCCAGCCCCGTGACCAGGGCGGCCGCGAGCGGACGCGTCAGCTCGCGCAGCCAGTCGCCCAGGGGGAGATAGCGCGCGAGCGCGCGAGCGCACACCGCGAGCACGGCCAGCTCTCCCACGATCAGCGCGGCGCAGGCTCCGGTCGCGCCGAAGCGCCCGATCAGGAGCGCGCAGGCGGCGAGGTTCACCACCAGCCCGACGAGGATCGCCCGGAAGTACGTTCCCTGAGCGTCCAGGGCCGTGAGGGCGTACCGGGCCATCAGATTGAGAAAAATGAACACGAGCCCGGCGCTGATCACCTGAAGCGCGGCGCCGGCCTCGCGGAAGTCCGCGCCCGGAAGCAGCAGGGGCATCACGCGGCCGGCGAGAAGAAAGAGACCCACCGAGAGCGGCAGCGCCGCGAGGAACTGGAACTTCACGGCACGCCGGAGCACCGGTCTCACGGCGGAAGGGCCGAGCAGCGCGAGGCGCGAGAGCGACGGGAAGGCCGAGACATTGAAGGCCGAGGAAACAAAGCCAAGCGGCTGGGCGAGCATGTACCCGACGTTGAAGAACGCTACGTCGGCGTCGGTCGCCATGCCCTTCAGCAGGAGCACGCCGACCCGGCCGTACAGCACCACCGTGAACATCGCGAGCCCGAACGGCAGCCCCGCCATGATCAGGCGCTTCAGGCGCGCCGCGTCCGGGATGAAGAGAGGCCGGCCGTACCGCCGAAACGCGATCCAGACCCCGACGAACGTCCGGAGCAGGAAGGATACGGTCGTCGTCCCCAGGAACCAGAGGAGCGGAGCGCTGAACACGGCGCAGAGCGCGATCCCCGCGAACCGCACGACCTGGCTCACGAGCAGGAGGATCGCTTCGGAGTCCTGGCGGTCGTGGGCGCGGAGGATCCAGACACCGACGTCCTGGCCGAAATCCACGAGGGCGGTCGCGGTGACCAGCACCACCAGGAGTGCCGTCGTCGGATCGAAGAGGAATGGTGCCGTGGCGCCCACGGCGAGCAGCAGAAATCCCGAAACCGCGCCCTTCACGAAAAGCGCGTCACCCATGGTCCGGGCGCCGGCGGCGGTGTCGCGGGCGATCTCCCGTGTGACGATGACGCCGACACCCAGGTCGCTCAGGCTCGCGATCAGCGGGACCAGCGCGTAAAAGAAGACGTACTCCCCGTAGCCGGCGGCCGATAGCGCATTCCCCAGCACGACCATGGCGGCGACGTTGATCGCGGCGCTCAGGGCCTGCCCCGCGAGCCGGAAGGAGAAGCTCCGTCCGATCGTGGTCCCCATGGTCGGGTCGTCCGCGGCGACGACTCCCCTCTCCGCGAGCTCGACGCTCATGCGATTCGGCTCCTTCATCGGGCGGCCGCCGTGACGCCCTGCGGCGCGAGCGCCGGAACGCGATTGGCCGATCGGACCGCATTCCGCGGCCGGAGCACCATGCCGTCGAGGGCGCAGATCAATGCCAGGAACAGCCAGACGTGCCGGAAGTGGAGAGTCTCCAGCGTGAACGAATGCGTCACAGAGGCCGCCAGGGCCCCCATGGCAGCGGCCGCGAGAGCGCCTCCCGAGTCCAGTCCCTGCTGGAGCCGCCCCCGCCACCAGGTCCTCACCTTGCCGAAGGCCTGGAGCTTCAAGGCGAGCAGCGCGAGCAGCGCCAGCGGACCGCGCTCGACCAGATAGCCGAGGTAGTCGTTGTGGGCTTCCTTCGAGAGGAACGAGTCCGGGCGCTCGCGCTCTTCCATCGTGAGCTTGAGGTGTCCGCTGTTCCCCGGACCGATTCCGAGCGGCTGTTCGGCGTAGCGTCGCAGGAGCGCGGTCCAGATCTGGAAGCGTCCCTCGGAGCTGTGGCCGGCCCGGCCGAGCACGCTCTCATTGGTGAGTTGCCCGATCTGCGCTTTTCCGACTCCGTAGCCCTGGACGAGCCACACGCCCGCGAGCGCCAGGCTCGCGACGATCAGCGAGCGGCCGAGGAGGGCCGCCGGCGAGAGACGCAGCGTCCACGCGCGGGCCACCATCCAGACGGCCAGGCCCACGGCGAGCGAGGTGATGCCGCCGTTCGACTTGCTCGCGAGGATCGCGGTGATCAGGAGAAGGCCCGAGCCCCACCTGAAAAGTCGGCCGGTCTCTTCACTCAAGCTGATTACCAGGAAGAGGCTGAGGACCAGATAATCGGCGAACATGTTCGGGTCGAGGAAGGTGCCGGTGGCCCGCATCCCCTTGGGACCGATGAGGCTCCCGAGCGACTGATGCCCCTGGGTCAGCACCACGGCTAGCCCGAAGAGCGCCACGGCGTTCGCCACCCAGATCCAGGCGATGCGGAACGACGTCGCGTCGCGCCGGTCGCGGAGGAGGTTCACCAGCACGAAGAACCACACGAACAGGTAGCCGTCTTGAAGCAGCGTGATAGCGCTCGCGGAGAGCGACACGGAGTTCGTCACCGCGAGGAGGCTGGCCAGCGCGATGACGAAGGCCGGCACCAGGAACGGCACGGTCAGCCGCCGGCGCCGCACCAGGGCCCACGCGGCGAAGAGCGGGAGGGCGATCAGACTGAGGATGTCCACGACCGCGGTCTGCGCCGGCCCCTTGAGGACCGTGACCGGAACGAGAGCGACCGTGAGGAGCAGGAAAAGCCACCAGGCATCCCGCTTGCCGTTCTGCTTCACTCGTGTGTCCGTACGGCGCCGTTGGTCTCGCGCCGCGGAGCCGTCTCGGCCGTCCGGCCGCTGCGGTGATCGACGCGCGCATTCCCCGCGTTCACCGCGCCGCGGTCCGCCGTCATCAGCTTCTCGAACAGGCCCGGGGTTCCGTCCCCGTTCATGCCCACTTCGATGGAAGCGATCAGCTCGGCGATCTCTTCACGCCCCCGGCTCTTCGATCCTTCGCTGACCGCCATCAATATTTTCGGATGCTGGGTCTTCCACACCTTCTCGTGATCGTTGACCAGCTTCTCGAAGAGGCGTTCGCCCGGACGGAGCCCGGTGAAAACGATCTCGATGTCCTCGCCGGGCGTGAGACCGTAGAAGCGGATGAGGGCCTTCGCCATATCCAGGATTCGGATCGGCTTCCCCATGTCGAGGACGAAGGTCTCCCCGCCCTTTCCCATCGGCGCGGCCAGCAGGATCAGCTGGACGGCCTCGGGAATCGTCATGAAGAGCCGCGTGACCTCTTCGTGCGTGACCGTCACCGGGCCGCCGCGCTCGATCTGCTCGCGGAACAGAGGGATGACGCTCCCGCTGCTCTCGAGAACGTTTCCGAAGCGCACGGTCAAATACTTCGTCTCGCGTCCCCCGTTCATGCCCTGGAGGAGGAGCTCGGCGATCCGCTTGGTGCGGCCCATCACGCTCAACGGCTCCACGGCCTTGTCGGTCGAGATCAGAACGAAGACTTCGGCCCCGAACTCGCCCGCCAGGTCGGAGACCATCCTCGTGCCGAGGACGTTGGTCTTGAACGCCTCGATCGGATTCCGCTCCATCATCGGCACGTGCTTGTAGGCAGCCGCGTGGAAGATGGCGTGAGGCGCCGTCTTCTTGAGGACGCCGCGCACCCGCTCCTCGTCCATGACGTCGCCGATGACCGACTCGATCTGCATCTCCGGATAGAGGCTCCGAAGCTCCTTGTCGATCATGTAGAGACTCTCTTCGTGCTTCTCGAAGAGCACCAGGACGCGCGGGTGACAGGAGGCCATCTGGCGCGAGATCTCCGAGCCGATGGATCCGCCCGCGCCGGTGATCATCACCCGTCGGGATGCGTAGAACGCGGTGACCGTGCCCAGGTCGCACTGGATCGGCTCCCGGAACAGCAGGTCGTCGGGCTGGAAGTCGGGCGCCAGGCTGTGCAGGTCCTTCCCGTTCAGCATCTCGGGCAGGTCGGGAATGAACTTCACAGGCTTCCGGAACTTCTTGCAGAGCCGGATCACTTCCTTGCGGTCGGCCTCGGGCGTCGAGGAGAACGCGAGGAGGATCTCCTCGGGGTCTTCGCGCCCCATGACCGCCTCCAGCTCCTCGATCCCGCCCAGTACGGGCGCGTTGTGGATCCAGGCGTTCTTGCGGTTCGGGTCGTTGTCGATCAGTCCGACGATCCGGTACTCCCGCGGACCCGCCGCGAGCAGACCGCGCAGGATGCGCTCCGCCGCGTCCCCCGAGCCGACCACCAGCACCCGGCGGGTGCGCGACGTCGGCGAGCCCACTTCGCGGTGCGCGCGCCGCAGGAGGCGGACGCCGCCGAGGAGGAGGAGCGAGAGGATCGCGTCAATGATGATCACCGACCTCGGGTAGGGCCTGTACGCCGTGAAGATCTGCGACACGGCCCACCACGTCACGGTGCTGAGCGCGAGGGACCACGCGATGAACTTGAGGTCGGCGATGCTCGCGTAGCGCCAGAGTCCCCGGTAGAGCCGGAACGGAGCGAAGAAGAAGAGGCGGATCCCCAGCACGACGGGAGCCGCGAACCAGAAGAGCTGGAGCTGGCTCTCGGGGATGTTCCCCTCGAATCGGATGAAGAACGCTCCGTATTGCGCGAGGAGCAGGAGCCCGCACTGGACCACCGCGGCGATCGGGTAGCGGTGCGGCGACAGGGAGTTGAAGAGCCGGTCGATCGCCTCGCCGGGATAGGCCACCGTCAGCACCGTCGCGGCAATGAGCCGGAGGTCGTACAGAAACGAGCTGTTGTGGACGTAGTACCGCGCCAGCCGCAGCTTTTCAGGGAGGATGACCCGGACGTAGCGCTCTTCCTGTTCGGCGCCGTTACCCAGGTGTGGCGCCTCGTCCCGGAACGTGATGGAGGCCGGGTCGGTGATGCCGGGGCGCACGGTCAGGATCTCCGCGTACTCCGTCCGGAACTGGTGCACGTACTGCGGCAGTTCGGGGCGCGGCCCCACGAGGCTCATGTCGCCCCGGAGCACGTTCAGAAGCTGCGGCAGCTCGTCGATCTTGGTCGCGCGGAGGAGGCGGCCGAACGAGGTGACCCGGGCGTCCCGGAGCGCGGTGATGCCGGGCCCCATCCCTTCCGCGCCGACGACCATCGTCCGGAATTTGTAGATCGTGAAAGGCTCGAAGCTGCGGCCGACGCGCTCCTGGCGGAAAAACACCGGGCCGCGGTCGCTCAGCTTGACGAGGACGGCCGTGATGATGAACACGGGTGCGAGGACAATCAGGCCGGCGGCGGAAGCCGCGATGTCGAAGATGCGCTTCATTTCTTGTGCTGCTCCGCGACGTCGCACACCGCGTCAATCACGTCCTGGACGTCGGCATCGGACATCTTGGCGTACAACGGAAGCGAGATGATCCGTTGGAACGCCGCGAGGGTCCGCGGGAAATCGTCCGGCTTGTAGCCGTAGGTGTCCCGGTAGTACGGCTGAAGGTGGAGCGGGATGAAGTGGACCGATACGCCGATGTTGCGCTCGCTCAAAGCCTGGATGAACGCGTCACGCCCGATCGTCAGCTGTTCGGGCTGGACCTGGATGACGTACAGGTGCCACGCGTGCGCCTGGGGAT
>JBKJXM010000029.1:0-3713 GCA_046716305.1 Candidatus Eiseniibacteriota bacterium | reverse complement strand
CCGCGCGGGGTGGGGAGGCGGCGCTCCTGGAGCGATTGGTGTCGCGCACGGCCGAACACCGCACGGCGGCGCCCCGCACGGAGGAGGTGCTGATCCGAATCTTCAGCTCGCCGAACGGGGCGGAGCGGGTCGCCGCGCTCACCTCACGGGGTTACTCGAAGGCGCGTACGTTCTGCCGCATGATAATCGATCTCACGTCGGCGCCTGCCGAGCCAACCTGGCCCGCGGGAGTCAAGCCGCGCACCTTCGCGCGCTCGCGGGACGAAGGCGCGGCGGACCTTGCCATCCAGGAGTCATTCGCCGATCACTTCGGCTACGTACTCGAGCCACACCAAGAATGGATTGACCGGCGCACGAGCCAGGCGGACTTCGACCCGGAGCTGTGGACGCTCGCGTGGGACGGATCCGAGGTGGCGGGCGCGATCCTCGCATACGCCCAGGAACGCGAGGGGCATTCGCCCGGGCTCGAGGGGTGGGTGCGCGAGCTGGGCGTGCGCGCCGCGTGGCGCGGGCGCGGCATCGGGCGCGCGCTCCTCCTCCACACCTTCGCGCTCTTCGCGCGCCGCGGCATCACGCACATCGCGCTGGGCGTGGACATGGCCAACGAAACGGGAGCGACGCAGCTCTATGAATCGGTGGGAATGCGCGTCGCGTTCCGGCACGATCTGTACGAGAAGCGGATGGGGCCCGGGCTCGCGACATAGGGCGCGTCCGCAACCCGTTGGGGCATAGCCTTGTAAGCAATCGGCCCGAAAACATGAGCCGCGGCGCGGTCGTTTTCCGTTGACGGCCCTCCGTGCATCTCCGTAATTTCCCGACGCAGTTTTTCGGGGCGCTCGGTCGCCCCAAAGTGACCCAGGATCCGAGGAGTTCGTGATGACTTGGCAGAGCGATTCACAAGATCGGTTCGAGCTGGATTTGAGGGGACAGTCGGATATCTACGCGCGTGATCCCTACCGCGAAGACGACCTGCTCCGCGGGGACGGGGAATTTGAAGACCCGGAAGAGGAGGTCGACGAGGACGACGACGAGACCGACGAGGATGACGACGAACTCGAAGACGACGACGACCTCGAGGAGGAGGAAGAGGAAGAAGACGATCTCTAGCGGGGGGTTCACGAGTTGCCAGTCCGCACGAAGCTGAACCCGCCCGCGCCCTCCCTGTTCCTGGGCCTCCCTCCCGACGCGTGCCGGCTCGACAAGGCGCGCGTCGCCATTATTCCGGCGCCGTTCGATCAGACGACGAGCTATCTCCCGGGGACGCGCTTCGGCCCCGCCGCGATCATCCACGCCTCGCGGCAGGTGGAGTTCTACGACGAGGAGCTGGACCGGGAGCCGCACGAGATCGGCATCGCGACCCTCGAGGAGATCGAGATCGAGCCCGCGGACATGGAGGCGGGCCTCCGGCGGCTGGAGGACACCGTCGCCGAGCTGGACGCGCGGGGTACGGTGCCCCTGACCTTGGGGGGCGAGCACTCCCTGACTCTCGCGCCTGTCGCCGCGCTGCGGCGGCGCTATCCCGAGCTGACGGTGCTCCAATTGGACGCGCACCTGGATCTGCGCGATTCCTACCAGGGCACCAAGCTGAGCCACGCGAGCGTCATGCGGCGCGTGCGCGACCTGGGCGTGCCGACCGTCGCGGTCGGGATCCGCAGCGTCTCCCGCGAGGAGGCCGATTACGTCCACGCCGGGCGGCTTCCCGTGTTCCTGGCCCGCGAGATCCGCGCCACGGGACTCCCGATCGAAGCCATCCTGGCCGAGCTGAAGAACCCGGTCTACGTGACGGTGGACCTGGACGCGTTCGATCCCGCCTACGTGCCGGGCGTGGGAACGCCCGAGCCGGGCGGGCTCACGTGGGAAGAGGGGCTCCGCCTCCTGCGTGCGGTGTTCGAGCGACGGCAGGTGGTGGGGATCGACGTCGTCGAGCTGTGCCCGATCCCGGGGCAGATCGTCTCGGAGTTTTTCGCCGCCAAGCTCGTCAACAAGCTGATCGGCTATCTCGGGCTCTCGCCCGAGCCGGACGCGCGGGTCAAATCGCCGCGCAAGTCCCCGCCCGCGCGCCCGCGGCGCCGCTGATCCGCCGTGCCGTCCGCCACGCTCCGCCTGGCGAAGAACCAGGAGCGGCGCATCCGATCCGGCCATCCCTGGGTGTTCAGCAACGAGATCGAAGCGATCGAGGGAACCCCCGAGCTCGGCGGCGAGGTGCTGGTGCAGGACCACCGCGGCGGCGTGGTGGGCGTGGGGCTGTACAACCCGCACTCCCTCATCGCCGTCAGGCTGTTCGCGCGCCGCGAGCGCCCGATCGACGCGGACCTCTTTCGTGAGCGCATCCGGAGCGCGCGTGCGCTGCGCGAGCGGAACTATCCGGTCGAGTCGACCTACCGGCTCGTCTACAGTGAAGGCGATTTTCTCCCCGGGCTGATCGTGGATCGCTACGGCGACTATCTGGGCGTGCAGAGCCTGACGGCCGGCATCGAGGCTCGACTGGACATGGTGCTGGAAGTGCTCCAGGAGGTGATCCAGCCGGCCGGCATGATCTGCCGCCGCGACTCGCCCTCCCGGCTTTATGAAGAGCTGCCGCTGCTCGAGCCCCTGGTGCGCGGCTCGGTGCCCGAGCTGGTGGACGCGCCGATCCAGGGCTTTGTCATCTCCGTCGATCTCCGCACGGGTCAGAAGACGGGGGAGTTCCTGGACCAACGCGACAACCGGACGCGCGTGGCCCAGGAGTCGGTGGGACGCCGCGTGCTCGACCTCTACTGCTACACGGGACTCTTCGCGCTCCACTGCGCCGCCGCCGGCGCCGCCGCCGTCGTGGGCATCGACCGCTCGGAGCCCGCGATCGCGCGCGCGCGGGAGAACGCGCGGCGCAACGTGCAAAACCGGGCACTTGAGTTTCGCGCCGAGGAGGTCGAGACGGCGCTCCGCTCCCTCGATGCCGCGGGGGAGCGCTTTGGTATGATCATTCTCGACCCGCCGGCCCTGGTGAAAAGCCGGAAGTCGCTGAAGGAAGGGCTACGGAAGTACGCGCAGCTGAACGAGGCCGCGCTCCGTCTCCTCGAGCCGGGAGGCGTGATCGCGACCGCGACCTGCTCGCACCACGTGGACGCGCAGCTCTTCCTGGACGTGCTGCGGGCGGCGGCGAAGGATGCGGGGCAGCCGCTTCGCGTGGTGCAGGTGCTGGGGCAGAGCCGGGACCACCCGGTGTTGTTGTCCGCGCGGGAGACGTCCTATCTGACGATGGTGATCGCCGAGCGGATTCACTGAGGGAGCCATGAGCCAAACCACCGAGACGACGACGGGCCGGAAGGAGCTTTTCCTGGGGCTGATCCATTCCTTCCAGGCGGCCGCGATGCAGCAGATGGGCAAGATCATGAATCCGTTCACCAACGAGGTGGAGCGCGATCTCGGGCAGGCGCGCCTCTCGATCGACATGCTGGAGATGCTTCAGGAGCGGACGAGCGGGAATCTGACGGGGGAAGAATCCCGATTCCTCACCCACGTGCTCACGGAGCTTCGGCTGAATTACGTGGCCGAAGTGGACGAGGACCGGAAGGCCGCGGCCAAGCCCGAGGCCGCTGCGCCTGCAGGGCCGCCGGCCGCAGACAAGGGACCCACCCCCTAGGTATGCAGCGGGGGCGCTAGCGCGCCTCGTGCTCTTCCTTCTTCACCGCCTCCCACAGGCGGTCCAGCTCGGGCAGGCCCGCCTCCTCCAC
>JBKJXM010000028.1:0-9542 GCA_046716305.1 Candidatus Eiseniibacteriota bacterium | reverse complement strand
TCCCGCTCGCCGCGCGGCGCGGCCGGCGGGAACGGGATGGTCATGGACTCGGCGCGCTCGGCGGGACTTGGGCGGGCCACGATGCGCGGCTTGGAATCGCGCCGCGCGGAGGCCTCGTCGGGCGGAGCGAGCGCGGAGGCGAGCGCCTCCTCTTCCTGCTCGATCGACGTCTTCCGTCCGCGGCGCCCGACCGTCTCGACCGCCGTCCGCTCCGCGGACGCCCCGGTCGCAGAGTGCGCGCCGTCGGAATCCGGAGCCCCGGCGGGAGCGGCGCGGCGACGTGTCGGCGTGCCGGGCAGGAGGCGCGCGAGGAGCGCGCCCGCGGCGCGGCGGAGCGGAGACGAGGCCCCCAGCTCGAAGGCCACCAGCGCGATCACGACGAGCGCCGTGCCCAGGACCAGCTCGCTCCCCACGCGACCAAGCAGGCGGGTCGCGGTGAGGCCGATCCCCTCTCCCGTGCCGCCGACCAGCCCGCGATTCCCGCCTGACAGAAGGTAGATGAGGCCCAATGCGGCCGCGGCGCCGCACGCCGCGACCGCGGTGCGCAGCCAGAGCTCACCCGCGGGACGGAGGCGAAGCCGGTTCCACCCCCAGGCGATGAGCGCGATCGGCACGAGCCAGGCGCCCACCGCGCCGAGCGCCCCGACGATCCCGGTCGAGACGAACGCGCCGACCACGCCCCCCTGGTTCCGCACGGCGCCGGTGGAGAGGAGGTCGCTCGCCGTGTCGCGCGGGTCGCGCGTGAAGAGCGCGACCGCGAGAAAGAGGGCCACGGAGACGAGGCAGAGTCCCAGGATCTGGTATTTGCGCCGGACGGGCACCCGTCCCAAGAGCCACATGCGGGGGCGGGTTACGTTCCCTGGTGCCAGGACGCGAGGTACGCGACCTGCTCGGGCGTGAGCGTGTCGATGCGGACCCCCAGCGCCTCCAGCTTCAGACGCGCGATCTCCGCGTCCACCGGAGCGGGGATCGGGTAGACGTCGGGCGAAAGCTCCTTCGCGTGCGCGAGGAGATACTCGAGGCCCAGGGCCTGGTTGGCGAAGCTCATGTCCATCACCGAGGCGGGGTGCCCCTCGGCGGCGGCCAGATTGATGAGCCGCCCCTCGCCCAGAATGAACACCCGCTTCCCGCCCTCCAGCGTGTACTCCTGCACGAACTGGCGAATCTCCCGCTCGGCCTTGGCCTCTTTCCGGAGCGCCTCGAGATCGATCTCGACGTTGAAGTGCCCCGAGTTCGCGACGATGGCGCCGTCCTTCATGGCGCGGAAGTGCTCCATGCGGATCACCGAGAGATTGCCGGTGACCGTGACGAACACGTCGCCGATCCGCGCGGCTTCGGCGGCGGACATCACCTGGAACCCGTCCATGTGGGCTTCGAGCGCGGGAAGCGGATCCACCTCGGTGACGATCACGTGGGCGCCCATCCCGCGGGCCCGCGTGGCCAGGCCGCGCCCGCACCATCCGTACCCCAGCACCACGAACTTGGAGCCCGCGAGGAGGCGGTTGGTCGCGCGCAGGATCCCGTCGATCGTGCTCTGCCCGGTTCCGTAGCGGTTGTCGAAGAAATGCTTCGTCTTGGCGTCGTTCACGGAGAGGATCGGATAGCGGAGCGCGCCGTCCTTCGCCATGCTCCGGAGCCGGATGACGCCCGTGGTGGTCTCCTCGGTGCCGCCGATGACCTTCGCCGCCTGCGCCGCGCGCTTCGTGTGGAGGAGGGCCACCAGGTCGGCGCCGTCGTCCAGCGTGAACTCGGGCTGCGTGTCCAGCGCGGCGTTGATGTGCTTGTAGTAGGTCTCGGCGTCCTCGCCCTTGATCGCGAACGTGGGGATGCCGAGGCGGTGCGCGAGGGCGGCGGCCACGTCGTCCTGCGTGGAGAGCGGGTTGGACGCGCAGAGCGCGATCTCAGCGCCTCCGGCTTTCAGCGTCACCATGAGGTTCGCGGTCTCGGTTGTGACGTGCAGGCACGCCGCCGCGCGGCGGCCGCGGAACGGCTTCTCCTTCGCGAACCGCTCCCGCACCTGGCGGAGCACCGGCATCTCCCGCTCCGCCCACTCGATGCGGCGGAGCCCCTCCTCGGCGAGCGAGGGATTCGCCACGTGTCCCGTGGGCGTCATGGCGACCATGGTCTCAGGCGTCACGCTTCAAGTCCTCCACGCGGTCGAGGAGCTCCCAGCGGAACCCCTCCGTCTCGCGTCCGAAATGTCCATAGGCGGCGGTGCGCTTGTAGATCGGCTTCCGCAGATCCAGCGCGTGAATGATGGCCTGGGGCCTGAGGTCGAAGTGCTTCCGCACCAGCTCGCCCAGGCGCGCGTCCGGCACCCGTCCGGTGCCGTGGCTGTCCACCATGACCGAGACGGGCTCTTCGACGCCGATCGCGTACGCGATCTGCAGGGTGCAGCGGTCGGCCAGCCCCGCCCCGACGAGATTCTTCGCGACGTGGCGCGCGGCGTACGAGCCCGAGCGGTCCACCTTGGTCGGGTCCTTCCCGCTGAAGGCTCCACCGCCGTGTCCTCCGAAGCCCCCGTAGGTGTCGACGATGATCTTCCGGCCGGTCAGCCCCGTATCCGCTCGCGGGCCGCCCAAGACGAACCGGCCCGTGGGGTTGATGTGGTAGACCAGGTTCTTGTCCACCAGCGCCGGGGGCAGGGCCGGCCGGATGATCTCGTCGATGACGCGCTCGCGGAAGCGGGAGAGATCGGCATCGCTCATGTCCGCGTGCTGCGTGGAAAGGACGACGGTGTCGATCCGCTTCGGCGTGTCATCCTCGTATTCCACGGTGACCTGGGACTTGCCGTCGGGGCGGACCTCCGGGAAGCGGCCGGAGCGGCGCGCGTCGGCCAGGGCCTTGGTCAGCCGGTGGGCGAGCACGATCGGCATCGGCATCAGCTCCGGGGTCTCGCGGACCGCATAGCCGAACATCAGCCCCTGGTCCCCGGCCCCGCGCCGGTCCACGCCCATCGCGATGTCCGGAGACTGCTCGTCGATCGCGGTGAGCACCGAGCAGTTGTCCCCGTCGAAGCCCTCGGCCGGATTGTCGTAGCCGATGCCGCGGATGGTCTCGCGCACGATCTTCGGAATGTCGACGTAGCACTTGGTCGTGATCTCGCCGGCGACCAGCGCGAGTCCCGTGGTGACGAGCGTCTCGCACGCGACCCGCCCGAACGGGTCCTGGGCCAGGATCCCGTCGAGGACCGCGTCGGAAATCTGGTCGGCCACCTTGTCGGGGTGTCCCTCCGTGACCGACTCGGACGTGAACAGCATGGAATGGCGCACGCGCGTGTCGCGCCGCGCGGTGGGTGCTGCCTGCGTCGCTGGAGCGGTCACGAAACTTCTACCTCCGAGGAGTCGCCGACGTTGAGCCGCTGATAGCCGCCGCGGACCACGGTGTTCTCTCCCACCACCGACAGATCTAGTAAAACGTCCTCCACGGTCGCGCCGTCATTCACGATGGAGTTCCGGACGACGGAACGGCGGACGTGCGCGCGAGCGCCGATGGAAGCGTGCGGCCCGATCACCGAATGGAGCACGTCGGCGGTCGGGTCGAGCGCGACGGGCGGCACGATCACCACGCCGGGGCGCTCCACGTGGTTTCCGGAAGCGTCCAGGAGCGCGCGATTGGTCTCCAACAAGGCGTCGGTCTTCCCGCAATCATACCAGCCCTCCACCGGAAACGGCCGGAGGTCGAGACCCCGCGCGAGCATCTCGGCCAGGGCGTCGGTGAGCTGGATCTCCCCCCGCGTCCGCTTCCCCGACCGCTCCAGATTTGCGAGCGACTCGAAGAGCATGGGCGAGTCTTCCAGGTAGTAGAGGCCGACCAGGGCCAGGTTCGACTCCGGATGCTCCGGCTTCTCGACCAGCGAGACCACGCGCCCCTCCTTCACGACGGCCACGCCGAAGCGGCGCGGGTCGTCCACCTCTTTCAAGCCCACCTTCGATCCGCCCGAGACCAAATCTCGAAGATCCGCGCGCAGGATCGTGTCGCCGAGGAGGATGAGGATGGGCGCCTTCCCCACCGCCTCGCGCGCCTGCGCCACGGCGTGCCCCAGCCCCAGCGGCTCGTCCTGCGCCACGCACGACACGGCTACGTCCTTGCGTGTCGCCGCGTAGGCGCGAACGCGATCGCCCAGGGGGCCCTGGCTCACCACGAGCACGACCCGCTCCGGCTTCACGGCCGCGATCTGGTCCAGGATGTGGCCCAGGATGGGCTGCCCCGCGACCGAGAGCAGCGCCTTTGGCGTGGTGTTGGTGTGCGGCTTCAGGCGCTTCCCCACGCCCGCTACCGGAATGACCGCGACCGGCCTCACGCCTGCAGCGCCTTCTTCAGCGCTTCCACTCCGGGCAAGGCGCTCGGGTCGACGCCGTTTTCGAGCGCGAGATAGTAGCTCACCAGATCCCCCAGGGCCGCGCAGCCGAGAACGCGCGCGACGGCGTCGTCCCCCGCGGCCGTCACCGGAACCACCGGGACGCCGCGGCGCTTCATGTGTGCGGCAAGCCAGTCGAAGCGCATGGCAATGCGCGGGTGCTCCTCGGGCTCGCGCAGGAGCACCACCCCCAGGCGGCCGACGGCAGCCTTCGGCCCCGCGAAGCCGTCCACCTCGTAGTGGTTCATCTCGGGGAGCGCCGAGGCCCAGGCGAGCTGCTTCGCGTTCTCGTTCAGCTGCCCCTTCCACCGGAGCGCGACGGCCGCGAGGCCGCGCTCCTCCCCGATCACGAGAACGGCGCGGCCGGCCAAGCGTATCGCCATTTTTTTGGCCGAGTTGCGCGATTGTAGCACACCCGTCCCGCACGCGGAAACCACCCCCTCCACGGCGGCCGCCGCCCCCTCCAGACGCTGCTCCAAGCCCGGGACCACGCCGGTCCGCGAGGCCAGGCAGGCCAGGGTGGCGAAGGAGTAGCCGAGAGCGGCGCGCGGAGGGTGCCCGGGTGGCAATAGGAGGACTGGCACCCCGGCCTCCCGGGCGGCGGCTGCGAGGGAGCCACCCGTGGTGATCGCAACCGCGCGGGCGCCCCGGTCGCGCGTGGCCTTGAAGCAGGAGAGGGTTTCCTCCGTTTCTCCCGAGTAGGACGAGTAGACGAAGAGGTCCTCCGGGGAGAGCCAGGCGGGGGGCGCGTAGGCGCGCACCACGTGGACGGGCGCCTCGCCTGACTGGACCGCCAGCACCCGGAGCAGGTCGCCCGCGATGGCCGAGCCCCCCATTCCGAAGAGAACGAGGCGGCGGGGCCGCTCGGCCGAGAAGGAGCGGAGCGCCATGGAAGCGATCCCGGCCCCCGCGCGGATTTGCGCCGGAAACGACTCGATGCGGGCGGCCATGCCCTGGGGATCCAGCCGCGCGCGGCGCTTCGGATCGTCGAGCGGGGTGACGCGGGCGCGTGGCTTCGCCGGCGCCCGACGCCGCGCCATGCGGCGCGCGCCCGCGGGCGTCACGCCGAGAAGTGCCGCGGGAAGCGGCGGCTCATGAACTCGGTGACCACGCTCCGGACCTCGGTCGGCGTCGAGAGGCCCAGGCAGCGCTGGGCCAGGCTCACCGCCTCCGCGTACGTCGAGGCGCGCAGGATCGTCTTGATCTCGGGGATCAGGTAGGGGCTCACGCTCAAATCCGTGAGTCCCAGGCCGACGAGGAGCACCGAGTAGAGCGGCTCCCCCGCCATCTCGCCGCAGATCCCCGCGCTGATGTCGAACCGCTGCCCCGCCTCGACGACCGTCCGGAGGGCGCGCAGCACCGCGGGGTGGAGCGGCTCGTAGAGCTCGGCGATCGTCTCGTTGCCGCGGTCCACGGCCAGCGTGTACTGGATCAGGTCGTTCGTCCCGATGCTCACGAAGTCCGCCTCGCGGGCGAGCAGGTCGATCGCGAAGACCGACGCCGGCGTCTCGACCATCACGCCCAGCGGCACCCCGTCGGCCATGGGGACCCCTTCCCGGGTCAGCTGCTTCATGGCGTGCATCACGATGGCGCGCGCCTTCCGGAATTCCTCCAGCCCGACCACCATCGGGAACATGATCCGCACGTTCCCGTACGCCGTCGCGCGCAGGATGGCGCGCACCTGGGTGCGAAAGATCTCCTCGTGCCGGAGCGAGAATCGGAGGCCGCGCATGCCGAGGAACGGGTTCCGCTCGGCGGGCGCGCCGAGATAGTCGGCGAACTTGTCGCCGCCCACGTCGAGCGTGCGGATGGTCACCGGCCGCGGCGCCATCGCCTCCACGATCGAGCGGTACGTCCCGAACTGGACTTCCTCCGTCGGAAGCGAGCGGCGGGAGAGGTAGAAGAACTCGGTCCGGTAGAGCCCGATGCCGTCGGCGCCCTGCTCCTGGATCCCCGGGAGCTCCTCCGGCACCTCGAGGTTCGCGCCCAGCTGGATGACGCGGCCGTCCTGGGTGACGCAGCGGGCATCTTTGAGCTCGGCGAGATTCGCGTAGAGCTCCTCGTAGTTTCGTTTCTTCCGCCGATGCTCTTCGAGGACTTCGGGATCGGGATCGAAGACCGCCACGCCCCGCGTCCCGTCCACCAGCGCTGTCGACCCCTCGCGCGCGGCGTTCATCGCGCTTCTGAGGCCGACCACCGCGGGAATCCCCCGCGCGCGCGCCATGATCGCGGTGTGCGACGTGCGCCCCCCGAGGTCGGTCGCGAAGCCCAGGATCTTGTCGCGTGGCGCGAGCGCCATCTCGCTCGGCGGGAGATCGGTCGCCACGATCAGCGAGGGCACGCGGAGGTCGCTCAAGGATTGCGAGGGAACGCCGCCCAGCCGCGCGAGCACGCGCCGCTTCACGTCGCGCACGTCGATCGATCGCTCGCGGGTGTATTCCCCGTCCGCCTCCTCCAGCCGCGCCGCCACGGCGCCCAGCATCCGCCGGTAGCAGTAGCCCGCGCTCTTCAGCTCGCGCGCCACCGCCTCGAGCGTGCGCTCGTTGGCCTCCGTATCGTTCAGAATCTCGATCTGCGCGTCGAGGATCGCGGCGTGCTCCTCGCTGGTCTCGGCGGCGATCTTGTCACGGAGCGCCTTCACCTCGGCGGCCGAAGCCTCGATCGCCTACCGGAAGCGCTCCTGCTCCTCGGGGACGCGCTCGGCGGGGATGGATCCCGAGGAGACCTCGATCTCCTCGGGATCCACGATATGGACGGGCCCGATGCCGATGCCGGGCGACGCGGCGATGCCGGTCAGAGTCGTCATTCTTCTCCGAATTTGTCGTTCACGACCTTCACCATCCCGGCGAGCGCTTCCTTCTCGTCGGGGCCTTCCGCCCGAAGCAGGATCTCGGCGCCCCGCTCCGCCGCGAGCATCATGACGCCCAGGATGCTCTTCCCGTTCACCTCGAGACCGTCGCGCGCCACGATGATGTGCGAGGAATACTTGGCCGCCTCCTTGACGAAGACCGAGCACGCGCGCGCGTGGAGCCCGAGGCGATTCTGGATCACGACTGTCTGTTCGACCACGCCGCGCGCCCCTAGACCCAGGCCGCCATGACGGCGCCGGCGGCCAGCGCCGCGAGCGCGACTTCGACAGGGCGGCCCGGCCACGCGCGGACGCCCACGATCCCCACGATGGCGCCGAGCAGGAGGGGCGCCACGACGAGGGTCCGCTGCAGTCCGATCCCGCCGCCGGCGGCCGCGCCGACGTCCAGCTTGGAACCCGCGATCACGAGGAACGCTCCGAAGGCGAAGGCTCCCGCGCGCTCGAACAGCGTGTTTCGTTCGGAGAGTTGGAGCGAGTGGAGCAGCGCGGCCGGCCGGTCGCCGTCCGCATATCCGCGCGCGACACCGGTGAACCGGTACGGCAGCGCGACGGCATTGTACGTCAAAAGCACCACCAGGGGGCAGAGGAGCACCCTGAGATCCGGCATCGACGCGTCCGGAGGCGGGATGAGGAGAAGCGCGAGGACTCCGGCCAGCCCAGCGAGCGGCCGGAGGGTCACCCAGAAGAGCGGATCACCGATCGCCGCGAGCGGACTCGCGAGCGCCCGCTTCGTCGCGTCGATCGTCTCGTCGGAGATCGGCTCCCCCGCGGCGCGGCGCTCCTCGAGCCGCGCGGCCGCGCCCACGACGAAGCCGGACAGCACGGGATGCGTCGCGAAGTAGGCAAGGTGCCGCCGCAGCGCCGCCCCCAATTCCGCCGGGTCCGCGTACAGGCGGCGCAGAAGCGGCAGAATGGAAAAGCCGAAGCCCAGCCCCTGCATCCGCTCCGGATTCAGGAGCGCCTGGATGTGGAAGCAGCGCGCCGCCGCGCGCGCGAGGTCGCTCCGCCGAAACGCGCTCACGGCGACAGGCTCCCCAGGCCGCGCAGGACGAACACCGTCACGAGCGCCCCCAGCACGGCCCACCGCGTGGCGCGGTTCCGCCCGCGGACGTGGGCGTTCCAGGCGGTGATGACCGCGGCGCCGAGGAGCGTCGCGAAGAGGACGCCGGCCCGTCGCGCGGTCAGCGCCGACGCG
Source organism: Candidatus Eiseniibacteriota bacterium (assembly GCA_046716305.1). Lineage (GTDB taxonomy): Bacteria > Eisenbacteria > RBG-16-71-46 > SZUA-252 > SZUA-252 > DASQJL01. The sequence continues at coordinate 1,118 of JBKJXM010000028.1, read as the reverse complement.
ATCTTCGGGAGATACGTGAGCGCGATCCACAGGAAGAGGATGGTCCCGCCCCAGGCCCATGCGGCGCCGACCAGAAACTGGCGCACGACTCCTCCCCAGTAGAACCGCTCGAACCGGTCCACCTGGCCGGACTGGGCCAGGTCGTCGCCGCGCGCGACGGAGGCGGAGCCCACGCGGTTCAGCCGCGCGAACCATCCGCCGAGCACGGCCGACAGGAGCCCCGCGGCAACCCCGATGACCACCCAGAGGATTCCCCCGGCCGAGACCGCGAGCGACGGGTGGAGCCGCGGCAGGCCGAGCAGCGCGACCGCGCTCCCGACCACACCCGCGGTGGCCGTGTCGCGCGGGCGGTGCGCCGCTGGGAGCGCCGGGTCGGTGAGGAGGAGCTGGAGAATCGCGCCCACCATGATCGGAACGCGGAGCGCCCACAGCTCCCACTCGGGACCGGGATTGATGAGCGCGCCCGCGAGGCAGGCCGCCACGAGAGGCTGGCTCAGCATCAGGCTCCAGCCGGCGCCCCGGTCCATGGCGACGATGCCGCCCAGGAGCGAGACGCGGATCAGCTCGGCGACCATCGCGAGATCAGGTCGGTCAGATCGTGCGCCGGGTTCGCGGGGAGATCCTGCGCCTCGATCTTCACGCCCCGCGCGGCGAGGCGCGTGAGCCGTTCCCGGTCGGCGCCGTCGAGGAAGAGATACGGGAGCACCTCTTCTCTTCCCGGCGCGTGGTGCATCCCGCCCAGGTTCAGATCCGCGAGGGGAAAGCCCGCCTCGACCAGGCGCACCGGCTCCTCCAGCCCCGGGAAGAGGAGCACCGTCCGCTCGCGCTCCGCGGCCGCGCGCGTCTCGGGCGTGAGCGCGTCCGCCACCGAGACCACGCGCCCCGCAGCGCCCTCGGGCACGGCGAAGAGATACAGGCCGGCGCGCGCGGGATCGGCGGCCAGCGCGTCGGACACGACGAGGAAGAGGGTCGGCTTGAGCGCCTTCCCCCAGCCGTGCGCCACCTGTCCGTGGATCAGCCGGTCGTCCACGCGCGCGAGGACCAGGGGCACTAGAAGACGATGATTCCGGCCTTCCCCTTGGCTTCCATGCGGGGAAGGAGAAGGTCCAATGGGAGGG
>JBKJXM010000027.1:0-6185 GCA_046716305.1 Candidatus Eiseniibacteriota bacterium | reverse complement strand
GCGTAAGTCCGTGCTGCCCGATGAGGCGCTCCGCGGACGGCATGAGGCGCGGGGGCGCTGAGGAAGGGGGCGCCGACGTGGGTTGGCGCGCGGGCGGTGCCGGAGCTTGGGGGCGCTGCGCCGCGGTCGGAGGCGGCGTGGCTTTGGCGCTGGGCGCTGTCTCGGGGGCCGGCTTGGTGGGCGGTGCAGGTGCTGCGGCCTTCTTCGGCTTGGCGCCATTCCCCGCGCCCTCGGCAAGCGTCGCGATCAGCTCGCCGATCTTCACCACGTCGCCCTTTTTCTTGAGCAGCTTCTCGATCGTGCCCGAGACCGGCGCGGGAAGCTCCAGCGTCGCCTTGTCGGACTCGATCTCGACCACCGCCTCGTCCCGCTCCACGGAGTCCCCCTCCGCCTTGAGCCACGTGCCGATCTGAACCTCGGTGATCGACTCGCCGACTTCGGGGACTCTCAGCTCAACCGCCATGTGCCGTGGACTCCTTGTCCTTGTCGAACGCGGCCAAGAGGAGCCGCTCCTGCTCGATCTTGTTGCTGCTCGCGGCGCCGCTCGCCGGCGTGGCCGCCTCGGCGCGGCTCACCACCCGGAGCGGATACCGCCCCAGCAGCCGCTCGCCGTAGCGCGCGCGCAGGTAGGGCCAGGCGCCCATGTTTCGGGGCTCCTCCTGGACCCACGTGATCGGCGTCCCGTCCGGGATCCCGGCGAAGAGCGCCGCCAACGTCTCGTCGGCCAGCGGATAGAGCTGCTCCAGGCGGAGGATCGCCGTCTTCGCCTCGTTCAGCTCGGTCCGCGTCCGCGTCAGCTCGTAATAGATCTTTCCGGTGCAGAAGAGCACCCGCTTCACCTGGGCCGGCGGCACCGACGCGTCGCCGATCGCGCGCTGAAAGCGCCCGGAGGCCAGCTCCGACATCGGCGAGACCGCCTCGGGATGGCGCAGCAGGCTCTTCGGCGTCGCCACGATCAGCGGCTTTCGCCAGGCGCGCTTCACCTGCCGGCGAAGCAGGTGGAAATACTGCGCGGGGGTCGAGGGATTCGCAACCTGGATGTTGTCCCTCGCCGCGAGCTGCAGGAAGCGCTCGATGCGCGCGCTCGAATGCTCCGAGCCCAATCCCTCCCATCCGTGCGGCAGGAGCAGCACCAGCCCCGACAGCCGGCGCCACTTCTCCTCGCCGCTCGTCAGGAACTGATCGATGACTACCTGCGCGGCGTTCGCAAAGTCGCCGAACTGCGCTTCCCACGCGACGAGGCCGTTGGGAGACTCGAGGCTATAGCCGTATTCGAACCCCATCGCGCCCGCCTCGGAGAGGGGGCTGTTCCGGATCTCGAACTCGGCCTGGTCCGGTTTCAGATGCTGGAGGGGGACGTACCTCTTGCCGTCGTTCACGTCGTGCAGCACGGCATGGCGCTGGCTGAAGGTGCCGCGCTCGGTGTCCTGCCCGGTCACGCGGATGCGATGTCCCTCCACGGCCAGCGTGCCGAAGGCGAGCGCCTCGGCGGCCGCCCAGTCGAGCGGCCGCTTCCCCTCCGCCATCTCGCCGCGCTGAGCCAGGCCGCGCAGAATCTTCGGGTGCGCGGCGAATCCCTCGGGAACAATGGACAGCGCCTTCAAGGATGCCGCCAGCTTGTCGGCGGGGACGCCGGTGTCGGTCTCGGGCGCCTGGGCGTCGGGGCCCCCGATCTAGCGGGTCCAGGCGCCGTCGAGCGCGTCCGGCAGCGTCGTGCGCTTGGCGCCGCGCGTCTTCTTCAGCTCGGCCTCGAGGAGCGCGCGGGTGTTCTTGACCATCGCCTCGGCGTCATCCGCCGTGAGGCGTCCCGCCGCGACCAGGCGCTCGCCGTAGAGAACGTGGATCGGCTTTCGCGCGGCGATCGCCTTGTAGAGGAGCGGCTGGGTGAACGCGGGCTCGTCACCCTCGTTGTGGCCGTGGCGCCGGTAGCCGTACAGGTCGATCACCACGTCGCGCCGGAACGCGCGGCGGAACTCCATCGCGAGCCGGGACGTCCGAATCACCGCGTCCGGCTCCTCCCCGTTCACGTGGAAGATGGGCGACTGGAGCATGCGCGCCACGTCCGCCGAATAGGGGCTCGACCGTGCATCGCTCGTGAGCGTGGTGAAGCCGATCTGGTTGTTCACGATGACGTGCAGCGTGCCGCCGGTCTCGTAGCCGGGGAGCGCGCTCAGGTTGAGCGTCTCCTGCACGACCCCTTCCGCCGCGAACGCGGCGTCGCCGTGCATGAGGAGCGCCATGCCCCGCTCGCGCGCGCGGTCGCCGACCCCGTCCTGCTTCGCCCGCACCCGGCCGATCGCCACGGGATCCACGAACTCCAGGTGGCTCGGGTTGTAGCAGAGCGACAGGTGGATCGTGCGTCCCGAGGGAACCTTCACGTCATGGCTGTAGCCGAGGTGGTACTTCACATCGCCGCGGAGGTGGAAGAGCTCCGGGTCCAGGTCCTCGAACTCGTGGAAGATCTGGCGCGGTTCCTTGCCCATCACGTTCGAGAGAACGTTCAGACGCCCGCGGTGTGCCATGCCGAACACGATCTCGTCCAGCCCCTGTCCGTCCGCCGCCTCCATCGCGGCGTCGATGAGCGGGATCAGGGCCTCCGATCCTTCGAGCGAGAACGACTTCGAGCCTATGTACTTCCGCTGGATGAACTCCTCGAAGATCGCGGCGGCGGTGAGTCTCTCGAGCACACGCCGCTCCTCGTCAGGGGCGAGCGGCGCCTGGAACCCCTCGCTCTCGAACCGCGCCTCCAGCCACTCGCGGATGGCCACGTCGTGGATGTGCTGGTACTGGATGCCCACCGGGCCGCAGTAGATGGTGCGGAGCCTCTGGACCAATTCGCGAAGCGTTCCCGCCGGGCGTCCGCCCACTGTGTCGGACACCGGCTGGTCGAGGTCGCTCTCCGTGAAGCCGTGGAAGCGCGGGTCCAGGTCGGGCGGCTCGGGGCGCGGGGAATCGAGTGGATCGATCCGCGCCCCGAGATGCCCGCGCGAGCGGTACGCCTGGATGAGCGACGAGGCGGACTTGCCTATGGCGGGGTGCACTGCTGTAGCGGGCGCGAACGGCGCCGGCGCGCGCGGCGTCGCGGAGGCGGCGCCGTCCTTTGGCGCGCCCACGTAACTGGGCTCCAGCTCGGCCGAGATGAACGCCGAGTTCGCGCGCGAGCCATTCCGGCCGTCCACCGGCCCTCGGCCGAACAGGCTGCGGCGCGGGAACGACGGCTCGAGCCGCGGATTCGACGCAAAGCCGTTCGGCTCGGCGAGCCGCTCGAAATAGCTTCGCCACTCCGGCGGAACGCCATTCGGATCCCGGAGGAACTCCGTATAGAGCGCCTCCACGAACGGCAGACTCAGCGTGTTCGGATTCTGTGTACTGTCAGCCATGGCGCGAATGATCCTGGGTGTTGGGGCCGCGGACCGGTTCCCTGATGTCACTGGGGGACCGTTCACCATGCGAAAGGCATGCCACGGACCTCTGCGAATTAGATACGCTGAATAGAGATAGCGGTGCTCGGCCAGCGCCGCCAAGGAGGCCTATCATCGCATGGAAACGGCCCGCGAGCATCAGCTTTAGTCGGTTGGTACGGGCCTAGTTCGAGGCTCGCCGAGGCGTCGCATTCCCACGGATGGAGATTCCTTATGCTGCGATCAATCGATCCGGCTACGGGCACGGTGGTGAGGGAGTACGAGGAGGTGGACGAACCCAAGGTCGCGTCCGCGCTGGAATTGGCCGGTCGGGCAGCCGCCGGATGGCGCTCGCGTACTCTTGCGGAGCGGAGCCAGGTGATTCGGCGCGCGGCGGCCCTTCTTCGCGAGCGTGCCCCCGAGTACGCCGCGCTCATGGCCTTGGAGATGGGAAAGCCGCTCGCGCAGGGCCGGGCGGAATGCGATAAGTGCGCGACGGCTTGCGACTATTTTGCCGAGAACGCGGCTCGGTTCCTCGCGCCCGAGCCTGTCTCCACGGACGCGTCCCGTTCGTATGTGACCTTCAATCCGCTCGGCGTCGTCCTCGCCGTGATGCCCTGGAATTTCCCTTTCTGGCAGGTCTTCCGCTTCGCCGCGCCCACGCTGATGGCGGGAAACGCCGGCATTCTGAAGCACGCCTCGAACGTGTCCGAATGCGCCCTCGCGATCGAGTTGCTTCTCCGCGAAGCCGGGTCGCCGGACGGCGTGTTCACCACACTTCTCGTGGGCTCGGCGGCTGTCGCGGGGATGATCGCCTCGCCCCACGTCAGCGCCGTGACCCTGACCGGGAGCACGCCAGCGGGACGCTCGGTCGCGGAAGCCGCGGGCCGCGCGCTCAAGAAATCGGTGCTGGAGCTGGGCGGGAGCGATCCCTACATCGTGCTCGAGGACGCCGATCTCGATCTGGCCGCCGAGACGTGCGCGGCAGCCCGCCTCGTGAACTCCGGCCAGTCGTGCATCGCGGCCAAGCGCTTCATCCCCGTCGAAGCGATCCGCGCCAAGTTCACCGAGCGGTTCGTCGAGCGGATGCGGCGCGCCAAGTTTGGCGACCCGCGCGATCCCGCGAGCGACATCGGGCCCCTCGCGCGCCACGACCTCCGCGACCAGCTCCACGCGCAGGTGCAGGGCAGCATGGATCGAGGCGCCCGCCTCCTCCTGGGAGGCAAGGTGCCGCCCGGACCCGGCGCGTTCTACCCGCCCACCGTGCTGGAAGGCGTGCGCGCCGGGATGCCGGCCCACGACGAGGAGCTCTTCGGTCCCGTGGCCGCGATCATCGCGGCGCGCGACGAGGCCGACGCGGTGAGGATCGCAAACGCCTCTTCCTATGGGCTGGGCGCCGTCGTCTTCACGCGGGATGCAGCGCGCGGCGAGCGGATCGCCGCCGAGCAGCTCCAGGCCGGCTCCTGCTTCGTGAACGCGCAGGTTCACTCCGACCCGCGGCTCCCGTTCGGCGGCATCAAGGAGTCAGGCTACGGGCGGGAGCTCGCGGCATACGGGATCAAGGAGTTCGTCAACGTTAAAACGGTGTATGTGAAGTAGGTTTCACGATCGGCCAAAAAAGACGGCGCCGCAATTACAGCGGCGCCGCTCGTGTCTGTCTGTATTCGTGTCCTACCGCTGCATGGTCTCGATGCTCTTCATCATCGACACAAGATGGTCGTGCATCAGCGAATCCTGCGCCGCCACGTTGACGATCGCGTCCAGCGTGGTCTGATCTCTCGCCATCCGGTTGATCAGCGCCTGCACCATGTCCGCGTTCGACATGACCTTGTCGACGACGACCTGGCGCGTCGTGTCGGACGCCATCATGCGGTCCATCGTCTCGCCCGCCATTTCCGGGTTCGAGGCAATCGTGTCCATCACCTTGGTTCTGGTCTCGGTGCTCGTGGTCATCTGCCGGGAGACGTCGTTGGCGCACCCACCCAGCGCGGCCACGCAGGTGGCGACGAAGACGAGAGCCAGGGACCTCTTCAGCATGGAAGCCTCCTCAGTGTGGTGACACGCCCCCTCGTCCCGAGGGAGCCCTTCGGGCAAGCGCCCGGAACCGAACGATGGTGCCACACCTCCACGGTGGCAGGGTATCCCTTCGACCGGGTACACTCTTCCGTCCGATGCGGGCCACCGCTGGGCCCGCGCCTCCCCTTCCCGACCGAGGATGCTCCGTGATCCGCCTGAACGGCGTGCGCTATTCGATTGGCACGCGCACGCTCTTTGACGATGTCGACTGGGTGGTCGGTCCCGGCGACCGCGTGGCCCTTGTTGGGCCGAACGGGGCCGGCAAGACCACGCTCTTGAAGATCGCCCTGGGCGAGATCCCGGCCGAGCGCGGCACGCGCGTCCTTTCGAAGGGGACGCGGATGGGCTACCTGCCGCAGGAAGCGGCGGAGCGGTTCGACGGCACCGTGCTCGACCGCGCGCTCGATGCGCATCGCCATCTGATCGAGATGCGCGAAGAGCTGAACTCGCTTTACCAGAGCATCCCCGAGCTCAAGCCCGACGACCCTGAGATGGAGCGCCTGCTCGACCGCGCGGGGGAGCTGCAGCACCACCTGGAGCTCCACGACGAGGACGCCCTGGAGCCGGAGGCGCGCCGCGTGCTCGCCGGGCTCGGCTTCTCCACGGTGGATCAGGACCGCCCGCTCTCCGAGTTCTCGGGAGGATGGCGGATGCGGGCGGCGCTCGCGGCGCTGCTCTTGACGGACCCCACCGCGCTCTTCCTCGACG
>JBKJXM010000026.1:0-6411 GCA_046716305.1 Candidatus Eiseniibacteriota bacterium | reverse complement strand
ACCGTGACGCTGACCGTGCGGAAGGTGACCCCGTCGTAGACCGAGTCGGGGGCGAAGGCCACGCTCCGCTAATAGCCCGCGAACGCGGCGACCGGGTTCTCGGCCGGATAGTTCGCCGCGACCAGGTAGGAGAATCCGCGCGAGGTGGAGCTCTTGTCTGCCGCCAACTCTTCCATCTTCGCCTGCGCGAGCTGCGCCATTACCGTGGCGTTCCTGGCTTCGCTGGAGCGGATGGACGAGTTGGCGAAGAGCATCCCCAGCGGGAGCACCGCCACCGCGGCGATCACGAGGATGAGGACCACCTCGGGGAGCGTGAATCCGGCCTCTCGCGCGGCGGCGTCGCGGGCGGGCGTCATCGCACGACCACCTTTCCCGTCCCCGGCGTCACGTCGACGGTGTCCGAGAGCCCCTGATAGGTCAGAATCACGCGGCCCGCGGACGCGAGATCGACGCCCCCGCTGTCGCGCGGGACCCCGAAGTAGTCGAACGTGACTGCCTTCGTCGCCCCGAACGTGGCGGACGTGATGGTCACGCCCTTGAACTCGGTCTTGCTGGTGAAGTCCACGCGGAGCGTCCGCGCGCGGTCGGCCGGGTCGGCGAGCGGCGTGGCAGGCGTCGGCGCGAAGACGGTGTAGCGCGAGAGCGAGGGCTCGAAGACCAGCCCGTGCACCACGCGGGTTCCGATGGAGCGGTTCTGGGCGTAGCGGAGGTCGGCGGCAACGCGGCGCGCGGCCGCGTCCAGCCGGATCTCCGAGATCGCGGTGATCTTGGGATACGAGAGCCACGCCAGGATCCCGAGCATCGTGATCACGATCACCAGCTCGGTCAGGCTGAACCCGCCCGCGTGGGCGGCGCGAGTCGCGCTCATCCCGGCCCTCCCGGGGACGCGCGTCGTGTCCACTCGACGGCGCGCGCCGGTTCGCCGGCCTTCTTCCAGGCACGGGCCGCGTCGGCGGCCAGCGCGGCCCCCGGCTCGGCCTTGAACGCCCGCTCGAACCAGAGCGCCGCGTCCCGCGGTCTTCCCGCGGCCGCGAGGAATACGGCGAGGCGGGCCGGAGGATCCGGGTCATAGGGCGCGAGCCGGCACGCCGTGAGCAATTCGGTGAGCGCCACTTCCGGCTGCCCCACGGCCGCGGCCGCGGTGGCATAGTTCAGGTGCGCGCCGGGAAAGTCGAAGCCCACCAGGGCCGCGTCCTGAAACCACGGCAGCGCGTCCCCCAGACGGCCGCGAGACCAGAGCCAGCGGGCCGCGGCGTCGGAGTAGGCGACCGCCATCTTTCGCGTCACGTAGTCGTACCGCTCGGGATGGCCGTCGAGGAGATCGCTCGAGCGGGGCCACGCGGCCGGAAGCTTCCAGCCGGACGAGGGAGCGGCTCCGGCGTCGCCCGGCGCGCCGGCCTGGTACATCAGTCCGCGCTGCGTGAAGGGGATCCCCGTTCCCAGGAGATCGGCGGGCGGAACCGGGTAGCAGATCGGTCCGGCGCTGCTTTGAATCCTCTGGACCTCGGCGCGGTGCGCCGTCGCCGTCCACTCCGAGCGCGGACGTCCTCGGAGCCCGTAGCGGTCGCCGAATATCCAGCCGCGGCGGTGCTCCAGCGTGACGTCCGGCCGGACGCCCTCGTGACGGCTCGCGTACGCCGCAAGGAAAGTCTCGTTGTCTCCATCCACGATGAGCGTGGCGCCCCGCGGCGCCAGCGCCAGAAGATCGCGCCCGTACTTCTCGGCCAGGGTGAACCCGCTCCGGTCGGCCACGGCGTACCGCGCGGGAATCGACGCGAGGGCGCCCAGGACCAAGGCGCCCGCGGCCAGACTGCGCCACCGGATCGGAGTGCGCCGCGTGAGAAGCTCGGCCCCGCTTCCCGCGAAGAGCGCCGCGGCCGCGACCGCGGGCGCGAGAAACGGCGCGACCTGGGCGAAGTGCTCGGCGTCGGGGATGAAGGCGAGGAGAAGCATGAGAGCCGCGGGGATCGAGAGCGCCGCCGCCAGCACAGGTCCCAGCGTCCGCCGCGCGCGCGGTGAGGCGCACATGCCCGTGACCGCGAGGGCGCCACCCAGCCAGCCCAGCGCCACCGCGACCAACGCCCCCATCCCGGCCGCCTGATCCACCGCGCGGTCCAGGCGGAAGGGGTTCTGCGCCAGGCCGCCGTACGTCCGGCGGAGGAGGTAGTCGGCCAGACCAGGAAGCCCGTGCACGTCGGTCCATGCGAACGACGGACCCGCGCCCGAGCGCACCGGGATTACCAGCGTGACCGAAACTCCCAACGCCGCCCAGCCGAGCCCGCGGGCGATCCGTCCGGCCAGGGCGCCACCACTCCCACTCTCCCCCCGACCCCGCTCCGCGCGCGCGAGCACCCACGCGCCCAGGACGAGCGCCGGAAAGAGAAGCGTCTGGTGCGCGACGGTCGCGAGCCCGGCGGAAAAGCAGAAGAGGGCTTCATCGCGCATCGTCCCCCGCGCCCGGCGCGCGCGAAGCGCGAGCAGGGCGAGGAGGAGGAACGCGGCGGTGGCGAGCCCGTACACCTCGGCTTCGACGGCGGAGGCCCAGACGATGGACGCGGTGGCGAAGAGCGCGGTGGCGACGACGCGCGACGTGAGGCGTTGCCCGGCGTGACAGGCCAGAAGCCAGAAGAGGCCCACCGCCGCCGCGGTCGAGAGCGCGGACACGGCGTTCACGCGGAGCGCGAGCGCGCCCGCGGGGATCAGCGCGGCGAGCCGCGCGAGGAGGAGCCAGAGCGCGTAGCCCGGCGGGTGCGGAATGCCCAGGCCGTTTGCCGCCAGGACCAGCTCTGCGCTATCTCCGGCGCCCACCGTGGGCGCGAGGGTGACGGCGTAGAGCGTGGCGGCGATGACGGCCGCCGCGAGGCATCCTGCCCCGGCATGGCGCATGGCTCATTCCCGGTGATCCCGGGTCTCCCCCGAATGGTGGAACGAGGTGAGGGCATCCGCCCCCACCTCGCCGACTGCGGAGCCGCTCGTCCTTGAACGGATCAGTACGATGAATATGCCGACACGTTGATCTTCACGATGCCGGTGGCGCCCGTGTACTGCCAGCCGCCTGTGTCGTCGACGCCCGGCGTGGTCTTCACCGCGCCCGAGTTGTTGATCGGCTCCTTCGGGACGCGACCGTCAGCGAAGATCGTTCCGTCCAGCGTCGGGAAGGTCGCGCTTCCGTTCAGCGCATTGCGGGCGTACTGAATTGCGACTGCGGAGCGGATCGATCCCAGCTGGCCCTTGATCGTCGCCACGCGCGCCTGCTCCCGCATGTCCTCATACTTGGGAATCGCCACTGCCGCGAGAATGCCCAGGATCACGATGACGATGACCAGCTCGATCAACGTGAACCCCTTTTCCGACTTGCTGCGGAACATGCCGAGACCTCCTAGTTGCCTCGTTCCTTGAGCGCCCGTCCCCCCACCGGGGCGGGCCCGTCCATTCCATCGCCATAGATCGGCGGGGCGCGCTACGTACTTGATCGCGATTTGCAATACGGCTGGCAAGGCGCAGGGCGCCTCTAGTGGCGGAATGCGTTCATCAAATTCCAGAGCGGGAGGAAGACGGCGAGGGCGGTGAAGAGCACGGCAACTCCCAGTATCAAAAGGAGAACCGGCTCGATGGCGGTGGAGAGATTCTTGACCGAGTAGTCGACGTCCCGCTCGAAATATCCGGCCACACGGACCAGCATCTTGTCAACGGAGCCGGTCTCCTGCCCCACGGCGAGCATCTTCACCACGAGCGGCGGGAACACGTCGCGCCCCTGGACCGATTCGGCCAGCCCCATGCCGGCGGTCACCCCGTCGCGCATGCGGTCGATCTCCTCTTCGACGATCTTGTTGCCCGCGACGCCGCGCGCGACGTTGAGCGCCTGGAGGATCGGGATGCCGGCCGCGACCAGGGCCGCGAGCACGCGGGCGAAGCGCGACATGATGGTCTTCTGGAAGATGGGGCCGAAGATGGGCGCCTTGATGGTCCAGAGGTCGATGCGGCGCCGTCCCCGCGCGGTGCGCGACCAGACCACCGCGCCCGCGATGGCCGCGATCGACACCGTGACCACCAGGAACCAGTAGCGCTCGAAGAAGTCGCTCGTCCCGATCAGCACCCGCGTGGGAAGGGGAAGCTCCGCCTCGAGATTCCGGAACAGGGACGCGAACCGAGGCAGCACGAACTTGACCAGGACGAGGAACGCGAGGCCCAGCTCGCAGACGATGAGGATCGGATAGAAGGTGGCGGACTTGATCCGCTGCTCGGTCTCCTCCTCGTATTCCAAAAGGCCGCCGATCCGGTCGAGCATCGGGCCGAGAAGCCCCCCCTCCTCCCCCGCGTGGACCAGGTTCACGAAGATCGGGGGGAAGCTGCGCGGATGGCGGCGCAGCGCCTCGGTCAGGGTGCTCCCTTGCTCCACGTCGGCCCGGACGCGGTCGATGGCGACCCGGAGCACGGGGTGCGCGGTCTGCTGATAGAGGATGTCCAGCGAGGAGAGAATCGGGAGGCCCGACTCCAGCATGGTCTCGAGCTGCCGGGTGAAGAGGATCAGGTCGCGCGTCGTGACGCGCTTCTGGAAGAAGCTCTTCGAGGCCGTGGCGACGCGGGTCGGCGCTTGCTGCGTCTCCAGGCGGATCGGGGTGAGCCCCATCCGGTGGACGACGTCGATCGCCTGATCCAAGTCGGGTGCCTCGACGACGCCGACCTGGGGCCCCCCGCCGGTGCTGGTTGCGCGGTAGCGGAAGACGGGCATGAGGGCCGGCTAGCGGCGGTGGGGCAGCGCCGACTCGTCTTCGGTCAGCGTCCCGTCCCGCTTGGTGACGCGGAGAACTTCCTGGAGCGTGGTCAAACCCTCCGCGGCCTTCTTCACGGCGTCCTCGCGGAGGGTGCGCATGCCGGAGCGGCGCGCGGCCCGCGCGATCTCCTCGGACGGCGCGCGCTGCGCGATCAGAGCCTGCATCTCGTCGTCCACGTCCAGCACCTCGAAGATCCCGACCCGGCCTCGGTAGCCGGTCCCCGAGCACGCGCGGCACCCCGCCCCGTGCTGGAACGTCCCCATCGACGGGTCCAGGGAGAGCGCCTCCGCGAGGTCCGCGGGCGGCGTGATCGGCTGCTTGCACTTGTCGCAGACGCGGCGCACCAGGCGCTGGGCCACGACGCCGAGCATCGCCGAGGAGAGCAGGAACGGCTCGATCTGCATGTCGATGAGCCGCGGCAGGGCGCCCGCGGCGTCGTTGGTATGGAGCGTGGAGAGGACCAGGTGGCCCGTCAGCGCGGAGCGGACCGAGATCTCGGCGGTCTCGGCGTCCCGGATCTCCCCCACCATCACGATGTCCGGATCCTGGCGGAGGAGCGCGCGCAGCCCGCGCGCGAAGGTCAGCCCCGCGTCGGGATCCACCTGTGTCTGGCGGATCGAGCCCATGTGGAACTCGACCGGATCCTCCAGGGTGACAATGTTCCGCTCCACGCTGTTGATTCGCTGGATGCACGAATAGAGCGTGGTCGTCTTGCCGCTTCCCGTGGGGCCCGTCCCCAGCACGATTCCGTTCGGCTTCCGGATCAACCGCTCCAGGGTCGCGAGCGGGGCGGGCGCCAGTCCCAGCTCCGCCAGACCGATCAGCGTCGTGGACCGGTCGAGAAGCCGCAGCACCACGTTCTCCCCGTGGATCGTGGGGAACGTGGAGACGCGGAGGTCCAGATCGCGGCCGGCCACGTTCATTCGAATGCGGCCGTCCTGCGGCAGGCGACGCTCGGCGATGTCCAGCGCGGCCATGATCTTCACGCGCGAGACCACCGGCGCGTAGAGCGCCTTCGACTGGACCGAGACCTCGCGCAGGATGCCGTCCACGCGGAGCCGGATGCGGAACGAGGACTCGTCGGGCTCCAGGTGCAGGTCCGAGGCCCCTTCGCGCGCGGCCTGCTGCACGACGGCGTTCACAAAGCGGATGATCGGCCCGTCTTCCTCGGGTCGGGCGGCCACTTCGGCGGCCACCTGGCGCAGCGCCTGCTCCCGCGCGAGCTGGTCCAAGCCCGCGCCCGAGGGATTCAGGCGTTCGATCGCCTCCCGGATCTGTCCCAAGGGCGAGACGACCACGTCCACTTCGAGCCCCGTCGACTTCTTCACTTCGTCGAGGGCGACCACGTCCAGCGGGTCGGCCATCGCGACGGTCAAGGTCGAGCCGATCTTGAAGAGCGGGAGGACGGTGTACTGCCGCGCGACGCGGTCGGGGAGGAGCCGGACGATCTCGGGCTCGAGCACGTAGGTGCTCAGGTCCATGCGGGGGATCCCGAGCTGATCCTCGTAGTAGTCGAGGATCGCCGACTCGGACGCGAGATTCAGCCGGAGAATGACCTCACGGAGCGAGGTGCCGCTGCGGCGCTGCTCCTCCAGGGCACGCGAAAGGCCCTCGGGCGACAGATGCCCCAGCTCGA
>JBKJXM010000025.1:0-2932 GCA_046716305.1 Candidatus Eiseniibacteriota bacterium | reverse complement strand
TCCTCGGCACACTGGCGATCTGCTTCCCGGGGTTCTTCCTCATCCAGGTGCTCGTCGGCTCGCGCCTGCGGCTCCAGCAGGTGCTCGCGCTCGTGCTCGGCGCGCTCTCACTCAGCGCGATCCTGCTCGCCGCGGTCGTTCCCATCACCGCCTTCTTCCTCCTCACCGGGGCCAACTACTACTTCCTCACGCTGCTGCACGTCCTGATCGTGCTCGGCGCCGGGCTCGTGGGGATGGCCGTGCTCCACGAGGGGCTCGCGTTCGCGTGCGAGAAGCGGGGCGTGTATCCGAAGAAGGCGATGACGATCATGAAGGTGTGGGCAGTCCTGTTCGCGTTCGTGGGGATCCAGATGGCGTGGAACCTTCAGCCCTTCGTCGGCGATCGCGGCCAACCGTTCCGGTTGTTCCGCCACAACGAGGGCAACTTCTACACGGCGATCATCTACTCGCTGGAGAAGCTCTCCCCCTTTGAGGGCAAGAGGGCCGCCGACGCACCGCCCACCCAGGGGGAGGAGTTCATTCTGCCGGATCTCGGGAGTCCGGGTCCCGACAGCGGACGATGAGCGAACAAGACTCGACCAACCACGAGATTCTCACGCTCGAGGAAGTGGCGCACTACCTTCGCCTCAAGCCCCAGACCATCTACAAGTGGGCGCAGGAACGGCGCATCCCCGCGGTCAAGTTGGGCAAGGAATGGCGATTCCGAAAGAGTATCCTCGACCGGTGGATGGACGAGCAGATACTGAGCGACGACTCGGGATTCAGCCACTTGCGCGAGCCTGAAAAACCAGGAGAAAACCGATGAGGCGATGGATTGGCTTGGCCGTTGTGCTTCAAGTGTTGGGGGCCGGCGCTGCCTCGGCCGCGAACCGTGATTTGACCGATCTAACCGCGGAGGTTCGCCAGGCCGAGCTCTCGTTCGCCCAGACGATGGCGGATCGAGACCTGAAGGCCTTCGGCACCTACATCGCGGAGGAGGGAATCTTCTTCGGTTCGAAGGGTGCGATCAAAGGCCGCGAGGCCGTGGTCGAGTCCTGGGCGAGATTCTTCAAGGAGAAGGAGGCGCCCTTCTCGTGGAAGCCCGAGACCGTCGAGGTGCTCTCCTCGGGCTCGCTCGCACTGACGAGCGGCCCCGTGTACGACCAGAATGGGAAACAGATCGGCACCTTCACCACGCTCTGGCGCCTGGAGAAGGACGGCAAATGGCGGGTGGTGTTCGACAAGGGATGTGACGCCTGCGAGCCGGAAAAGAAGCCTTAACCATGCGCCGGCTCCTGGCTCTCCTGTTCCTGGCGTCCCTCTCAATGCCCCCCGGCGCGGCTTATTCGGAGCTGCATTGGGGAATCGAGGCGGGTGTGAATCGCTCGTCGCTTCAGCGAACGATTCAGCGCCCCCGCGAAACAGGAGACCCGCGCATCCTCCCGGCCGTTGGAATTCTTCTCGAGTGTCCCGTGGCCGCAGACTGGAGCCTGGGTCCGGCGATTCGATACGTCCAGCAAGGGACGGTGACGACCTGGCAGGACCAAACCGCCGCAGGCGGCCGCGAGGAAGTAATCCAACACGCGCTGGGGGGTGGCGTTGGTTTTCACCTGAAGCTGCCCTATTCGTTGTTTCTCGCGGCAGACCCGGAGATCACCTATCTGCTCAGTGGGACGCTCAAGAGTAGCCGGGTGGATTCCGCGGGGATGTCGGCGTCCTTCGAGGACGACGTGGTCGTCGACTCGGACAGGTGGAACGTGACGATCAGGGCGGGCCTCGGAAAGGCGTGGAGAATGGGCGGAGGCATCGCCACGCTGAGTGTGCGCTATTTCGGCGGCATCAATGACATGACGCGGATCGTCCCGTCCCACGTGGTTGGGGAGCCGCCTGAGGTGTCCGAGTGGAAGATAGAGGGTCTCGAGCTGATGGCGGGATTCTTGTGGTGAGCAGGCGGGGCGCTTCTATTTGTTCGCAGTCATGCGCCCTTCGCCACAATTCCCACAATCGCGGCGCCGTACTTCTCCGCCTTGTGCGGACCGATCCCGTGGCACAGCCGTAGCTCATCGATCGTCCGCGGCTTCACGGTGGCGATGTCTTGGAGTGTCCGGTCGGCCGCGACGGCGAACGCGGGGATCGCTTCCGCCTGGCACTGAGCGCGGCGCCATTCGCGAAGGGCCTGGAACAGGCGCTCATCCCATTCGGATCCCACGTCGCCCCTGTGTCCGCGCCCCTCGCCCGCTCCAGCCGTGCGAGAACGAACGCGGCGGGATTTCGCGCCAAGCGCCGCCTCGGTCTCCCTCTGCGGTAGCACCAGCCGCGCCGGCCGTTTTCCATCGAGAACCGCCCGCCCCGTGTCTGTCAACATGAGCAGCTTGTACTCGCCGCTTGTGAAGTCGACCCAGCCCGCCGTCACGCAGCGCTGCAGAACCCGGCTCACCCAAGCCTCGCTCTCGCCGGCGAGCACCCCAAATCCAGGCCGCGCCGGCAATCCAGCGCGCTCCAGCCGGTCATCCTTCTCGCCGCGCAGGAATTTCACGGCAGCCTTCATACCTAGTCGCTCATGCACCAGCGCGACCGCGCGGAGCACGGCCATGACAACGCGATCGCTTTCTTCGGATCCGGCGCCCTCGGTGCCGCCCGACAGCTCCAGGCACACGTCGCACCGCCCGCATCCGTGGAGCGTCTCGGCCTCATCCCCGAAGTAGCGGAGGATCGAGTCGTGGCGGCAGGAGCCGCCCTCTCCCCAGCGGATCAGATCGAGGAACATGCTCCACTTGTGCTCGAAAAGCGCTGTAGTGGTGCCGGTTTCGCGGGCGCTCCGCTCGAGCAGAGCGCGGCGGCGCGGGATGTCGGAGGTGCGAAGCAGGAGCAATCCCGAAGCGTCCAGCCCATCCCGGCCCGCGCGCCCGACTTCCTGGTAGTAGGCCTCGATGGAATCGGGAGGCGCGGTGTG
>JBKJXM010000024.1:0-2903 GCA_046716305.1 Candidatus Eiseniibacteriota bacterium | reverse complement strand
ACCGTGATGACCGTGGTCGCGGCGTCGATGCCGCCGTGGCCGTCGTTGCCGGTGAAGACCACGGTATAGGCGCCGGACTGGTTGAATCCGGGCGTCCAGCGGAAGGTGCCCATGTTGTTGCCGTTGTCCGTGAAGGTCGCGCCGGACGGAACGCCGGACGCGCTGAGAGTGACATGGTCGCCGTCGGAGTCGGTGGCGCTCACGGTGAACGTGAGGAGCGAGCCTTCGCTCACGGTGCGTGACCCCGGCGCGGTGACGTCGGGCGAGACATTGCCGCCCCCCGACACGTTCAGGACCGTGACGACCGAAGTCGCGGTGTCCACGCCGCCGTGGCCGTCGTTCCCGGTGAACGTGAGGGTGTACGTGCCGGACTGGCTGAACCCGGGCGTCCACGAGAGCGTGCCCGTGTTGTTGCCGTTGTCCACGAACGTGGCGCCCGAGGGGAGCCCCGACGCGCTCAAGGTGACATGGTCTCCGTTCGCGTCGGTGGCCGTCACGGTGAGCGTGACGTTAACGCCTTCGTTGACGCTGACGGACGGCGTGACGCTGACATTGGGAGCCTGGTTCCCGCCCCCGCCCACGTCGATGACCGTGAACACGGTCGTCGTGCTGGTCACGCCGCCGTGGCCGTCATTGCCGGTGAAGGTCACCGTGTACGTCCCCGACTGGGTCGAGCCGGGTGTCCAGGAGAAGCTGGCCGTGTTGTTGCCGTTGTCCGTGAACGTGGCGCCGGAGGGCAGCCCCGACGCGCTCAAGGTGACGTGATCGCCATCCAGATCCGAGGCTGTCAGGGTGAAGGAAGCCGTCGCGCCTTCGTTCAGGTTCAACGACGCGGGGACCGAGAGGACGGGCGGACGATTCCCGCCGCCAGCCGAGTCCAGCACCTGGATGTGCGTGGCGGCGGAGCCTTCCAGCCCGTTCGCCGCGATGAAGACCACGTCATAGTGCCCGGACTGGGACGCGTTGGGAGTCCAGGTGAACGTCCCCGACGTGTTCGAGGAATTCGTGACGAAGTTGGCGCCTGAGGGAAGCCCCGAGGCGCTCAGGAACGTGATGGCTTCGGCGTTCGCGTCGCTCGCGTTCACCGTGAACGAGAGCATGCTTCCCTCGGCCACCGTCTGTAGCGGCGGGGCGAGCACGACCGGGGCCTGATTCGATCCGGCCCCGTACACGTGGACCACGAACGTCTCGGTGTCGGTCTGACCGCCTGCGGTGGCATTGACCGTGACGGTGTAATCGCCCGAAGCGCCGAGGGTCGGAAGCAGGGTCATCGTGGTGGTGACGACGCCGGTCCCGGTGGTTGGAGGATTCAGCGTCGCGAATGTGGCGCCCGACGCGGTGAGGGTGATCGGGTCCAGATTCGGGTCGACCGCGACGACGTTCACGACCGCGGACCCGCCGACGTTCAGGGTGACATCCCCAATCGGGGAGATGGAAGGGGCCTGGGCGAACGCAGCAGATGCAGGCAGGAACAGAAGAAGCGCGCCCAGGGCCAAAACCTTGGATGCAAACTTCATGGAGCCCTCCTTGGTCCGCGGGTCGTCACCAGGGCAACGAGGCCCCGCGTCGAGTTCAGGGAAAGAATAATCGGGCTCACGCTCAGGTTGGGGGAGACGCCGAGAGGGAGGCCGGAAGGCCCGAGGAGGGCTCTCGACGATGATCTCCGCGTGAGCGCGGCCGTCGCGGTCGGTCACCGGACAGACCGTGACGTGGAAAGCATGGCGACGCCCCCGCCCGCGCGCAAGAATAAATTGCCCTGAGCGCGACCCGCCCTTAGGCTGTGGCCTCGAATGACTACTGCCCCCGCCTCGCTGCCGCGACGCCGTTTTCTCGAGACTGCGCGGCGCGATATTTGGTGGCTCGAGCCTGCCGCCGTCCTGCTCGTCCTGAGCGGCTTCCTGGTCTACGCGACCTGGGCGGCCTTCCAGAACGCGCACTATCGCTTCGGCCCCTACCTGTCGCCCTTCTATTCCCCCGAGCTGTTCGGTTCGGGGCATGCCTGGTTCGGCCCCAAGCCGTCCTGGTGGCCCGGCTTTCTCCAGTTTTCCCCTGCCCTCCTGATCCTCGGGATCCCGGCCGGGTTCCGGTTCACGTGTTACTACTACCGAGGCGCGTATTACAAAGCGTTTTGGGCAGATCCGCCGTCATGCACCGTGGGCGAGCCGCGCTCGAAATACCGGGGCGAGAACTCCCCGCCGCTCATCATCCAGAACCTCCACCGCTACTTCCTCTACCTCTCGCTGGCGGTCTGGTGCGTGCTCGCGTATGACGTCTGGGAAGCCCTGTGGTTCGCCGACCCCGCCACGGGCGGCATGAGATTTGGCCTGGGGGTGGGCACTCTGGTCCTAGCCATCAACGTCATCCTGCTCGGCGGGTACACCTTCGGCTGCCACTCGCTCCGGCACCTCCTGGGCGGGCGGTTCGACCTCCTGGCCAAGAGGCCCGCGGCCCACGCCTGCTACAACTGCGTGAGCGGCCTGAATCGCCGGCACATGAACTTCGCCTGGATGAGCCTCTTCTGGGTGGCCTTCTCCGACGTCTACGTGCGCCTCTGCTCCATGGGAGTCTGGAAGGACTTCCGCTTCTTCTAATGCACCCCTACGACTCCCACGAATACGACGTCCTGGTAATCGGCGCCGGCGGCGCTGGACTGCGCGCGGCCATCGAGGCGTCGGCCGCCGGCGTGTCGGTGGCCGTGCTCTCCAAGTCGCTGCTCGGAAAGGCACACACCGTGATGGCCGAGGGAGGCGTCGCGGCCGCCCTGGGCAACGTGGACGACCGCGACAGCTGGCGCGTGAACTTCGGCGACACCTTGCGCGGCTGGCAGTACGTGAACAACTGGCGCATGGCCGATCTGCACGCGAAGGAGTCCCCGACCGAGTCGGCGAGCTGGAGGGGTGGGG
>JBKJXM010000023.1:0-3314 GCA_046716305.1 Candidatus Eiseniibacteriota bacterium | reverse complement strand
GCTCCGCACGGCCGAAGCCTGCGTGCGCGCGCTCGAGCTGATCGAAGCCGTGGCGGAAGCGGGCAACGAAAACGCGGTGAGTGACGCGGGCGTCGCGGCCTGGCTCGCGAGAGCGGGGGCCGAGGGCGCCGCGATGAACGTACGGATCAATTTGCCGTCGGTCTCCGAGGACGAGCGCGGTCCGCTTCTGACGCGCGCGCGGCAATCGGTGGCTCGGGCGCGCGCCTTGCACGAGGCGTGCGTCGAGCGCGTGGAGCGGCGGCTGCCGGCGCCCGCCGCCGTGTAGGGAAGGATCGGGAGCGGCGTGGATCGAAACATCGCGATCAAGAAGAAGGCGCAGCAGCTCGTCCAGAAGGGCCAGATCGACGCGGCCCTTGTGGAGTTCGAGAAGCTGTTCGCGCAGGGGGACAAGGACCCCTACGACTTCATCGTGGTCGCCGATATTCTGGCCAAGCGCGGCTCCATGATGGAGGCGGTTCGCCGCTACCGCCAGGCCGTCGACGAGTACACGAAGGCCGAGCTGTTCAAGAACGCTATCGCCGTCTGCAAGAAGATCCTCCGCATCTCGAAGGAAGACCTCCTGATTCACCGCACGCTCGGAGAGCTCTACGCCAAGGAAGGGCTCTACTCCGACGCGATCATCCACTACCTGGAATTCGCCGAGGGATCGATCCGCCGCCAGGAGCACGAGCCCGCCCTCGACGTGATCGAGACCGTGCTCTCCCTCTCCCCCGACAACACCGAGCTTTCCGAGAAGTACGTCGAGATCGCGATGCGAGCCGACCAGCCGGAGCGCGGCGGGAAGGAGCTCTACCGGCGGGCCGAGCGCGTCGCGCGCGCCGGGCGCTCCACGGAGGCCGCCGAGCTTCGCGAGCGCGCTTCCACCCTGGCGCCCCATCTGCAGAGCGGCGCGGACGGGGACGAGGCGCCCGGGCGAGTGCCGCTCCAGGACGCCGGTTTCTCGGCGCGCGGGGCCGGCGCCGCCGGCGCAGCGGCGCCGAAGGGCCGGACCGGAGGCCCCCGGACCGAGGGAGGCACGCTCGACCTCGACTCGATGGTCGAGCCCGGCGAAGGGGAAGAGGCCCAGGCTCCCGAGCCGGGCGTGCTCCGATTCGGAGCCGGCCGCTCCGAGGAGGAAGCAGGGGCCGAGGCCGCCGCCGAAGCGGAGGCCGAGGAGGAGGCGCTCGAAGAGTATCCGGCGGCCGCCGCGGCCGAGACGGCCGACGCGGTCGCCACGCACGCCGAGCTCGCGTCCGAATACCTGAGCTCGGGGAATCGGGAGATGGCGGCCGAGGAGTTCTGGAAGGCGGCCGAGCTGGCGTTCTTCCGCGGCGACCTGCCTCGCGTCCGGACCCTCCTGAGCTCGCTCCTCACGGCGATCCCGGGACACGAGGCCGCGCTCCGCCGGCTGGTCGACATCACGGCCCAGGCCGAGGACTACCCGGCCGAGGCGAAAGCGCGCTTCGATCTCGCCGAGGTGTACCTGGCGCACGAAGAGTGGCCCTTGGCCCGCGCCGAGTACATGCGCGTGCTGGAGTTGAACCCCTCGAACGACCGCGCCCGCGCCCGCGTCCAGCGCCTGGACTCCCTGAATGGGGACGTGGGGATCGATCTCGACTCGATCGACGCGCCCAAGCCGTCCGCGTCGGTGCGGGTGCGCGACGACCAGCCGCAGGACATGGACAACCTGGTGGATCTCGAGGAGATCATCGACGAGTTCAAGGCCGGGATCTCCAACACGATCTCCGGGGAGGACCACGAGAGCCACTACGATCTCGGCATGGCCTACATGGAGATGGGGCTCCACGACGAGGCCATCGAGGAGTTCCAGGTGGCCTCGAAGGGCGGACCGATGGAGCTCAAGTGCCTCGAGATGATCGCGCTCTGCTACCTGGAGAAGAACGAGCCCGCGGCGGCGGCGCGCGAGCTGGACAAGGCGCTTCAGCTGCCGGGCCACGGGCCGGAAGAGACGATCAGCATCCGGTACAATCTGGGACTGGCGAACGAGCGGCTCGGCAACCTGGACCGGGCCCTCCAGCACTTCGAAGAGGTATATCTCTTGAACGTGGACTTCCTCAAGGTGGCGACGAAGGTGCGCGAGGTGAAGGCGAGGCTCGCGGGCGCGCAGGGCGAGCCGTGAGCGGCTCGACGATCGACCTCCACATGCACTCGACCGCCTCGGACGGCTCCGACGCCCCCGAGGCCGTCGCGGCCCTGGCCGAGCGGAACGGGCTCGCCGTGATCGCGCTCACCGACCACGACTCGCTGGACGGGATCCCGGCCGCCGCCGCGCGCGCCGAGGCCGCCGGCATCCGCCTCATCCCGGGGGTGGAGCTTTCGGTGCACGAGGAGGGGACGGACGTGCACCTCCTCGCGTACGGGTTCGACCCGACCGATCCCGAGCTGACCGCGTCGATCGCCCGCTACCGGGACGCCCGACGCGAGCGCGCGCGGAAGATCCTCGCGCGGCTGAAGGGGCTGGGGATCCGGGTCCCCCTGGAGACGGTCGAGGAGATCGCGCAGGGAGGCGCCCTGGGACGCCCGCACGTGGCGGAGGCATTGCTCCAGGCGGGACACATCGAGACCTTCAACGAAGCGTTCCAGCGTTACCTGGGCGCGCACGCGCCCGCGTACGTGGCCAAGGCGGTGGTCCGCCTGGAAGAAGCGGTGAGCGTCGTGCGCGACGCCGGGGGCGTCACGGTGCTGGCCCACCCCGGGACGCTCAACCGGGATCACCTCATCCCCGGGTGGGCGCGGCGCGGCCTCGACGGGATCGAAGTGTGGCACTCGAAGCACGACGCGGGCGCCATCGCGCGCTACCAGGGCTTCGCCAAGCTCCACGGGCTTCTCATGACGGGCGGCTCCGACTATCACGGCGAGCGGACGCCCGCGGTGACGATCGGCTCGGTGCCGATTCCCGAGAGCATCCTCGCCCCGCTGGACGAGGCGTTCCGCGCCCGCCGGCCGGCGGCGTCGGGGCGGTAACACCTCCGCTCCACCGCTTCTCGCCCCGCTCGGATTCGATTGCGCGCTGCTTCACCCTCTGCTAGCGTCACCCTCTCCTCGGACATGCGAACCGCCGTTCGAAGTGCCGCCCTCATCGCCTTCTCGGTCGCGTGCGGCTACGCGAAGCTGATCCTGTTCCCCTACCTCTTCTTCGTGGAGCTTTTCTCGGTGGCGGTCTTCCTGTCGGGGGTGATCGTGGGGGTGCGTTGGGGACTCTGGGTGGGCGCGGTCGCACGGCTCGTGTTCAGCGTCGCGAACCCGTACGGACCGCCGCACCCGCTGGTCCTGGCGGCGCAGATCGTCGGGGC
>JBKJXM010000022.1:0-7816 GCA_046716305.1 Candidatus Eiseniibacteriota bacterium | reverse complement strand
CGGGGCTGACCTTCCTGTTGAGCCGAGCCCGGAACGAGCGGCAGCAGAATCAGAACGGCATCGTCATCGACAGAAGTCTGATGGGGAATGCCTCCAAGCGGGTTTCCCGCAGACTTTCCCTGGAGGGGCGGGGGAGCGTGAACCTCCACTCCACCCGGTATCTGGGCTCTCGAGGGGACCAGGACATTGTCCGAAGCGGGGGCTCGGTCGGCGGCGGATATCTGCTCGCGCCCAGCTGCAGCACAACCGTTCGATTCTCGGTCAACCGCAGTCACAACGTCTTCATCGACCCGAGCACGTCGGCTTCCAACAACACTCAGACGACGTATCAGATGAACTCCACGCTGCTCTACAGTCCCAACCGGAACCTCACGATCCGCCAGTTCTATCTGCTCAGCGCGGACTACAAGATCTTCGACTTCGAGAAGGCCGAGACGCAGAACTTCCTGAACCGAGTCCGGCGCATCGACACCGATTTCATCGATAGCCTGTTCTCCTCCGCCTTCATCCGGCTGACGCACAGCTTCATCTACCGGGACAACGGCGGCTACTATCGGGATCCGGGAGCGGCGGAGCGTGCCTATCGGGTCACGATCGAGACCTACGAGCAGACACTGAAGGTCACGGCGGGCTTCGACATCGCTGCCGGGGTTAGGCTTGTCGCCACGCAGGGGCTGTTCAACCAGCGGAACTATGATCTTCGGCGGAATACCAGCACGGTGAGGAACCGGTTTTCCCTGAGCGCCGGCATCGAAGTGAACCGGACTCTGCCCGGAGGAGCCCAAATCATTGGTGCGCTTCGCCACATCGGCGGGTATGACGAGAAAGTGACCCCGACCACGCAGCCCCGAGAGGAGAACTATTGGATCGCCGGCGCCACGTTCCAGAAGGACTTCTAGTCTCCCTGGCAGCCGCATTCTTGATGGGGGGCTGCGGCCTGTTCGACACTCGGGACGCCCCACCGCCCTCCGCTCCCGCGGCGCATTGCGCGATCTACACCGAGCCCGAGAGCCTGGTCTACAACATCCGGGCCCACTATGGCCGATCCAGCGTGGGGGGATGCTATAACCCTATGCTGGACCCACTCTTCTCATTCACCCCGGACCCGGTGGACTTGTCGACATCTCCGGCCCAGTTCGCCAATTGGGACAGGTTGGTGGAAGAGCAGGTGGCCATCGCGATCGCCACCGACTCGGTGGTCTCCTTCCAGGTCTTTTTCGACGGCTATTACCAGAGTCCGATCGTCGACACGGGCACGCCGCAGAAGGAAACGAGGTTCTACAACTACCATCTCCTGTTCCGGAGGGTCGGCCAGTTCGCGCCCACCCGGTATCAGGGGAGGATGGACATCACATTTCAGCAGGAGACGGCTTCGTTCTGGCGGGTTCTATCCTGGAGCGACCACAGCGACGGCTCCGGGTTTCCTACCTGGGGGCGCCTGAGAGCGGATCACCGAGCGGGCGGTTAGGCCCTGTGGGCCTTGATTTTGGGAGAGGTCTTGTGTATGATGAAGATCAGCCGGAACGCCCCGAAGGAAAGGTCCGTCATCATCGACTCGCACCGCAATCTAGTCAATCCTTTGCAGGGCAATATGTTCCGGCAGCGCGTCCTGCTTGCCGTGCTCCTCTGCCTTCTCGCCCTCATAGGCTGCGGCAAGGTTACGGGGCCGGATCCTTGCCCTACCTGTGGCCAGACTCCTCCCCCTGAATACCCGCCCCGCGACACTCCGGCTCGATCGGTTCTATATCTCAAGGCGGGATGGGAGGACATGGACAGCACTCGCGCTGATACGGTGTTTGCCTCTACCTACCAGGGTACGTCCTTGGATCGCAGTGATCCCAGCACGGGGACCCTGACTTTCTACAAATCGGACGAGATTCGGGCCCTATGGGGTCTCAAGAACGATCCGCTCGTGAGAAAGATCACGATGATCTTTCCCGACTCCTCCCTTTGGACCCAGTTCCATGACATTGCCGATCCGGCCGACTACGTAACCATGCAAATAAACGACCCGTCCATGTTTCTCGAGAGATCCGACAATCAAGATCAAGGGGTCCATTCCAAGACCTTCGAATTCACGGCTCGAACCGTGGTCGAGGGGGGGAAGACGCTCTGGCAGATCGTTCGATGGAACGAGACACACGACTAGCGACCCCAAGTTCGGCACCGTCCGGCTCTGCCCGCCCCACTTCCTTGACGCACTAACCCCTTCATCATTAGTATGTCCTTCGGCGTATCGCCTTCGGCGAGCTACGCCTCGCACCACCCACAACCGTCTCCCGAACCTTCGATTGGCCCGAAAAGCCCGCAAAGCCCCTGCGCGCCGCGCTAAACCGCGATCGCGCTTCCTCCTGCTCGGTCTGGGCGCCCTTCTCCTTGGCGTCGTCTTCTGGCTTGCCCAAAATGGCCCGTCCCTGCGCGTCGAGCCTCTGGGTGGCCGGGGTCGCGACAAGGACGCGGGCAAGGCGAGTGACGCCGACAAGAGGACAGCCGAGATCACTGACAACCGCGCCGCCACCTTCGTCGATTCCGACTGGGACCGCCTCAATCTCCGCGCTCAATCCGAGTATCTGCGCCTTATCCGCCCGGGCGACCACGCGGCGCTTCTCCGTCTGACCAGCCGGACGCTCCGGGGCGCTCTCGAAGAGATCGGTGTTTCGCGCGCCTTCATCGACGAGCGGCCGCTCGCCGCGGCGGCGGCCGGAGCGGGGAAGGCCCCGGTGCAGTGGCGCATCCAGGTGCCGCCTCGCGCCTCGCTCTTTCGGATCAACGACGCGATCACCCAGGCGATGATCGTTTTGGGGGGCCGCTCGATCCGCGGCGCCGAGCGCCCGGCCCAGGCCCTGGGCACGGCTCTCGATCTCCGCGTCGGGTTCGGCGACCGCATCACGCACGCCATCGTGGTCGAGCCCAGCGCCGTCATGAGCGATGCCGACGCCAAGATCGCCTTCATCGTGCTCGACGCCGACCCGCAGTACGAAAACCTCTACCGCGCCTACCTGCGAAGCCCGGTGCCGTTCACGTTCGCGGTCCGTTCCGATCTCCCGATCACCGGGCGCGTCGCGCGGGACCTGAAGCGCGCGAAGCGCGAGATCTTCCTCCACCTCGCCATGGAGCCGCGCGGCTATCCGCGGCTGGACCCCGGCAAGGACGCCATCCTTCTCGACCTGTCGCAGGTGGAGATCGAGGACCGGATCGCGCGGGGGCTTTCGACCGTCGGCACCGCTCGCGGCGTGATCAGCCGGCTCGGCGGCGCGGCCGTGAACGACGCCGACGTGATGCGCGCGGTCCTGGGCGAGCTGAAGCGGCGCGATCTCCCCTTCGTGGACGCGCACGGCAGCGGGCCGAGCGTGGCGGACGAGATCGGGGAAGAGGTCGGCGCCCGCACCCTCACGTTGGGCGCCACGCTGGATGGGAGCGGCAACACGCCCGCCGCGGTTCGCGCGAAGCTCCGGGAGCTGGTCCAGACCGCTATCCAGCGCGGCGCCCTGATCGTGACGCTCCACCCGAGCGCGGTGATCCTGGGCGTCATCGAGGACGAGAAGGACGCGCTCCGGTCGCAAGGGGTCCACGTCGTGCGCGCCTCGGAGATCGTGCTCTGAGCGCGAGCGCCGGAGCGGAGCCGCAGCGAGGCCGATGACCAAGCTCTCCGTCAACGTCAACAAGGTCGCCACGCTCCGAAACACGCGCGGGAGCGGAATCCCGAGCGTGGTCCGCGCGGCGCGGATATGCATCGATGCCGGGGCCCACGGGATCACCGTGCACCCGCGACCCGATCGGCGACATATCCGTCCCGAGGATGTTTCCGAAGTCGCCGCGCTCGTCGCCTCCCACCCCGGCGTCGAGTACAACATCGAAGGGAATCCGTTCCACGAGTACATGGACTTCGCGCGCCGAACCCGGCCGGCGCAGTGCACGCTCGTTCCGGACTCGCCCGACGCCTTCACGAGCAATCAGGGATGGGATCTCGATAAGGATGGCGAGCGGCTGAAGCCGATCATCGAGCAGCTCCACGGCTTCGGCTGCCGCGTGAGCCTCTTCATGGACGCCGATCCCTCGAAGATCGATCTCGTTCCCGCGACGGGGGCCGATCGAATCGAGCTCTACACCGAGCCATACGCCGCGGCATTCGCCAAAGGCGAAGGCGAGAAAGCAGTCCAGCCCTTCGTCCAAGCCGCGCGCAGAGCCGGAGAGCTCGGCCTCGGCGTCAACGCGGGACACGACTTGAACCGCGACAACCTTCCTCTTTTCCTCTCCCGCGTTCCGAACGTGCTCGAAGTGTCGATCGGCCACGCGCTAATCGCCGACGCGCTCGAGTTCGGGCTCGCGGAGACGGTAAGGAAGTACCTGGCGGCCATAAAGGTCTGACCCGCAGCACTTTTCCCCGCTCCACCGCCGTGTAACGGCAAAGTCAGCCCACCGAAACCTCACTGTCACGTCCATTTCCTAGACTTCCTCTCGAGTCGGATTCAGTCGAGAAACGCAGGTCGTGCGGCGCCTTGCGGGCCGCGTTCCATCCTCGGGAGGAGTCGCTCATGGCGCAACGCATCCGCTTCGCATGTCTCATCCTGGTGTGCATCGTGGCGGTCGCCCCGCGCAGCTCCTTGGCCGCGACCCCCCAGTCCGGAGTGCCCGCGGCGCTTCTCTCGTCCCAGGCGGCGATCCGCGCGCTCGCGGTCAGCCCGCCCATGATCGAGGCTCCTGCCTCGGTGAGCGCGTCCACGGACCAGTCGGTCAGCATCCAGGCCACGGCGACCGATCCGGACGCCGGAGACCTGCTCACGATATCGGCGGTGGGCTATCCCGCCAGCCTCGGCCTCTCCCATGCTCCAAGCGTGAGTCCGGCGACGGCCACGCTGAGCGGCACTCTCGGTGGGGGCGAAGCCGGCACGCACCTCATCGAATGGGGCGTCTCCGACGGCGGCGGCGGCACGGCTTCGGCCACCACGTCCCTGACGGTATCTCCGAACCAGGACCCGGTTCTGTCGGCCCCGTCGAGCGTCAGCGGGTACGCGACGATCCGCGTCGAGTTCTCGGCTTCCGTGTCGGATCCCGATGGCGACCCGGTCAACACATTCACGGCCTCACCTCTTCCCGCGGGCGCGTCGTTCACCGTGAACGCCCTCGGGACTGTCGGCATCTTTTCCTGGACCCCTTCGTCGGGACAGGCGGGCACGTACGTCATCAACTTCTCGGCGAACTCGGGATCACCGGCGCGGAACGCCGCGCAGGTTTCGACCACCGTGACGATCGGGCCGCCGGATCGCCCGCCGGTCATCACGTCGCCGGCCACGGTCAACGCCATCGCGACCTACCCCACGTCCTTCACCGTGACGGTCGCCGACCCTGACGGCGACGCGATCACGAAGCTCGAGATCGAGGGGACGCAGAACACGGCGCTCCCCGCCGGCGCGACGGTCACCATCAACGCCACGAACACCGCGGCCACGTTCAATTGGACGCCCACGGCCGCCCAGGTCGGGAACTTCGGCATCGACCAGGTCGCGCAGTCGGGCCCGGCCCAGCTTCAGGTGGTCAGAGTCACGCGGGTCGTGGTCCGGGCCGACCGCGCGCCCGTTGTCACGGCGCCCGCGACAGTGGCAGCCACCGAGAACGCGCCGCTCAGCTTCACGATTTCCGCGGCGGACGCGGACGGTCATTCGATCGCTTCCCTGACCGCCCTCGGGCTCCCGCTGGGCGCCACGTTCACGGCCAACCCGGCCAACACCTCCGGGACGGTCAACTGGACGCCGGGGTTCAGCCAGTCGGGCTCGTACACCGTCATGTTCCGGGCCTCGAACGCCCTCACCGGCTCGGCGACCACCACGACCAACGTCGCGGATCAGAATCGCGAGCCGGTCGCGAACCCCGGCGGCCCCTATTCGGGCATCGCGGGCATTGCGCTGGCCGTCGACGGCAGCGCCTCGTCCGATCCCGACGGCTTGAGCCTCAGCTACTCGTGGGACTTCGGGGACGGAATGATGGGCTCGGGCGCCGCGCCGAGCCACGTTTACGCCGCGGGCGGAGTCTTCACCGTCTCGCTCACCGTGACCGACGGCGGCTCCCCCGCCCTCACGGGCACCGCGACGACGACGGCCACCATGGCCTCCTCGTTCGAGGCGCGGGCCTACACGACCGGCGGGAACAAGTCGATCAAGCTCAACTCGGGCAAGCCGCGGTGGTGCATTCAGGTCGAGCCGATCGCCGGCAATTTCGCGATCGCCGACGTCAATCTGGCGACGCTCGTCCTCAAGTACGGCGGGGCGGAGATTCCTGCCGAAAGCGGGAAGACTTCCGCGACCGGCGACCTGGACGGGAACGGCGTGGCCGAGGTCACCGCCTGCTTCTCCAAAGCCAATCTCCGGTCGCTGTTCACGGGCCTGCCCTCCGGTCGGAACAGCGTGACCGTCACCGTGGAGGCTTCTCTCTCCAGCGGCGCGCGGATTACGGGGAGCGCGACGGTCGATGTGGTCGCAAGCGGAGGCGCGCTCGCCGCGTCGGTGTCGCCGAACCCCCTCAACCCTGAGGCGGTGTTGAGCTTCGCAACGACGAAGCCGGGGCCGCTGCGGGTGCTCCTCTTCAACGTTGGCGGGCAGCTCGTTCGGACGCTCACGGACCAATCGAACGCCGCCGCCGGATATCACGACGTGCGCGTGGACGGCCGGGGCGCTCACGGCGAGCCTCTCGCGTCGGGCACGTACTTCTTCCGCATCGTGAGCGCCGACGGCGAAACGGCCGGCCGCCTCACGATCATGAAGTAGATCAACGGCATGGCTCGGCTGCGATGGCGGGAACGGGGCTTCGG
This sequence comes from Candidatus Eiseniibacteriota bacterium, assembly GCA_046716305.1. GTDB lineage: Bacteria > Eisenbacteria > RBG-16-71-46 > SZUA-252 > SZUA-252 > DASQJL01. The sequence continues at coordinate 1,011 of JBKJXM010000022.1, read as the reverse complement.
GGCCGCGTAACACTGAAGACGGCTCTCGGCAACGACATCGTTACACGGTCTCGATAGCCTCTTCCTGTCATCGAGCCGGGCAGTCGCAGGGGTGGTGGGAATCGAAACACGGCGGATGACCAACAGGAGATCATCATGACGAAGCGGATGTTCGGGATCCTCGCACTAGCCGGAACCCTCGTCGCGTACGCCTCGGCGGCGCGGGCGGCGAGCTATCCGGAGCGGCTCGTATTCGACGGCAACGTGCTCTACAACAACATGCAGACCGCGCCGAACCAGCTCCCCTGGTCGGCGACTTCCGGTCCCTGCACGACCGGGGTCGCGTTCACCTACACCACGACCCAACTCGGCACCGTCCACTTCACGCACAACAAGACCAACGCCGACCCGATGCTGGTCGATCCCTTCAACCTGGCCAACCCGCGATGGGATCCCCAGCAGCTCAGCCCGCTCAACTGCAAGTACTCGACCGACGCCGTCGTGATGAGCGTCGCATCGCTCGATCCATGGTTCCAGCAGACCGACTACGTGGGCGCGATCCCGTATCGGTTTCCGGATCCCTCGAAGGACTGGACCACCGGGTGGATCTACACGAACCCCAACGGCGGGCTCGGCCGCACGGACATCAACTACGCGAAGCCCGTGGTGATCCTGAGCGGTCCCATGGCCACGACGACCCTGAGCGCGTCCAACAACTACCTGCTCCGCGGCAAGGTGCAAGTGGCGGCGGGTCACAGCCTGACGATCCCGGCCGGGACGTACCTCTTTGGCGAGCGGGCCACGAACGGCTACCTCGTCGTCGACCGGGGCGCCAAGATCTTCGTGAACGGCACCGTGACCAATCCGGTCGTCCTCACCAGTGACCAGGATCCAACTGCCGGCCTGATGCAGCCCGGCGACAACGGCGGGGTCGTCATCCACGGCCGCGCGCTCGCGAACTGCGCCCAAACGGTGATCGGCGATTCCTGTGTCTCGGAAGGAGCCGCGGGGGCGTATGGAGGTCCTGATGAC
>JBKJXM010000021.1:0-4684 GCA_046716305.1 Candidatus Eiseniibacteriota bacterium | reverse complement strand
CACGCGGCGGCGTAGACGATCGTTTGGCCATCCGGCGCGAAGCGCCCACTGCAGATCATGCCGCGACTGAAGGTGACCGCCTCGAATGAAACCTCCAGTCGCCGACCGGGACCACCGTCGCCTGCGGCGGTTATCTCGCCGGCCGCGGTGCTCGATGCCGTTGAGATCGCCTCAAGGCTGAACGCCAGATCCTGCGCGGAGCGAAAGCGACGCGCCGGCGCCTTTTCCAGGCAGCGGTGCACGATGCGGTCCAGCACCGGCGGAATGTCCTTTGCGACGACCGTCAGCTCCGGAGGATCCTCCTTGAGGATCGCGCTCATGGTGTCCGCGGGGGAGTCGCCCTGGAACGCGCGCTGCCCTGAGACCAGTTCGTAGAGAATTGCCCCGAACGTGAAGATGTCCGAGCGCGCGTCCACCGTCTGGCCGCGCACCTGTTCGGGTGACATGTAGCCAACCGTCCCGAGCACGATTCCCGCCGCGGTGTCGGCGCCGAGCGTCCGCGGGCTCGCGATCGTGCCTTCGTCCCCATCGTCAGGTCGGGTGAGCTTCGCCAGGCCGAAGTCGAGGATCTTGGCGCGGCCGTCGGCTGTGAGGAACAGGTTCTCCGGCTTCAAGTCGCGGTGGACGATCCCCTCGTCGTGCGCGGCGGCGAGGCCCTGCGCCACGCCGATCGCGAACTCGATGGCGCGGCGAGCCCCCAAAGGGCCGTCCGCGAGACGCTCGCGCAGCGTCTGACCCTTGAGCAGCTCGGTGACCAGGTACGGGTGCCCCTCATGATGCCCGACGTCGTAAACTTGAAGGATGTTCGGATGGTTGAGTCGGGCCGCGGCGCGGGCTTCGTTCTCGAATCGGCGGAGCCGGTCCGGGTCCGTGGTGAGCGAAGCGGGGAGAACCTTGAGGGCCACGTCGCGGCCCAGCCGCGTGTCCCGCACCCGGTAGACCACGCCCATCCCGCCCGCACCGAGCGGCGCTACGATCTCGTAAGGGCCGAGACGGGTTCCGGAGGCGAGTGCCATGGGGTGCAACTCTAGCCGCCACGACCGTCGCGCGTCAGCAAGAACACGGGCGTTTTGAGTGAACCGCCTTGCGGGGTCGCTTAGGTTTTGGGGTTTTTTGAGGGGGGTCGAGGTACCGGCCCGATTTCAAGCGATCCCGCAGGAGCGCACGTCCCTAGGGATTAGGCGGAAAGGGCGAGATGGTCCCCCAACCGGGGCCGCGGACAAAAGCGCGAGGCCCCGGCCGCTCTCGCCACCGGAGCCTCAAGTTCCCAACGTCACGACAAGCTGCAACGCTCTAGAAGCGAAGTGTAAGACCTGCGTTCGCGCTGAACGTCCCGACCAGACCAACCTCCGTAAATCCGGCGATGTCCGAGCCCTTCGTCTGCGCACCTAAGAGGATGTCGACAGCTCCGTCTCGTCCGAGTTCCGTCGTGCGAGTCTGTTGGCCGGGGGCGTTGGTGCGATCGGTTTCATTGAGATCCGCACGGGAATTGACGAAGCGGAGACCTCCGTACAAGCCCACCCGCTTGACCCAAGTTCCGACCTTGCCATCAAAGGCGAACTTCGTTTCGTCATAGTCCCAGCTCGTGTTGATATCCTCATCGAGAGCAGTCGAAACGGCGCTCAGCGCCCCACCCATCGCCCAGAACAGGTTCCCCCTGGCCGAGAAATACCCTCCCACCCGAGCGCCCACGGCATAATAGGCCCCATCATTCAATCCCCGAGACGCCACGTTCTGGTCGGGGTCCGCAACATCCTTGTCCCGGACGGTTGCCTGGGCTGCGCCGGCTTCCCCGTAGAGCGTGACCAGCTTGGGGAATTCGTAGCTGACCCGAACCCCCGCTCCAGACCCCAGGGCGTCCCAGTCCTTCGCTTGCTCCCCAGGCGTGATATTCGATCCGTCGAAATCAGAGGCACCCTCCACCTTGAGGCTCGTGTCATGCCTCCAGAGCATGACACCCGCACTCAGCCGGCCTTCACTCTGGGCGCTCGACGGAAAGCAGCAAGATGCCACCCAGAGCACTGCTACGGCGATCAGAGCATTGTGACGCATCTCAGTTTTCTCCTTCATGAGCCACTTGGTGGAACGTCCGCGATGCGAATCCCCCCAGATCCCAACCGACCGCGCCCGTGGCGGGCGGGTCCGTCGAGAATATCGGCAGGCCGAAAGGGGATCTTTAGGAACCAAGACCGTCAGTGGTCCCCGCCAAGACGTCGCGGTCGAGGAACGCGCCACCGGGCGCCTCCCGGTGGCGAGAGCGCCGGCGCGCGCCCGTATGCGATTGCTTGCGTCGCTCCCCGCCACCGGGGCAGAATCAGCGCTTGGCGACCTACCCCCACGCGGCTCTTTTTCCTCTCTGGCTCTGCCGCGGGAGGTCGATTTGATCAAATCCAAGCTGAGACAAGTCGTCGTTCCGCAATTGGAGCACGCTCGACTTTCCGGAATTCTGGCATCCCTTTGGGGGAACTCCGATTTCGACCCACCCGAGGTCGATCCTCTATCATTCGTTGCTGGTGTCAGTCTCCATGACCGCGGCTACGGGCAGATGGACGCGTTCGATCTTTTCAGCATCCCGGAGGCCGCATGGCTCGAGATCACTCGGCGTGGCTTCTACGCGCCCTGCTCCGACCCAGTGGCGGATCTCATTACCAAGCATCACCTGAAGAGGCTCGCGGGAAATCACCCTCTGGCCGACGAGATGGCGCAGGTGATCCAAGCCCAGCTTCGAAATCATGGTTTCTCACTGGAACAATTTGAGCGACTCGACCGGGTTACCGACTTTTGCGATCAGGTCGCGCTTAAATTCTGCTCGGAGCAAGCCGCGACGGGGGACGTGGCCATCTTCCCGAAAACCGCGAGCGCCGGAGTGACCCAAGTGCACTTTACGATCGAGAACGGCACGATCAACGCGAAGCCCTGGCCGTTTTCGTTCGAGCGGTACTCGACTTTCGTGATCGGGTATGCGCAGGCTGGATACCCGATCACCTTGGATCCCGTTGTCCTCCCCGTGCTGTTGGCAAAGAATCCAAGCACGGGCCCTGAGGGTCGTTGGGGAATGAACTTGAACCAGGTAACACTGCCCGCTGTAGACGTCGCTACTGCTACGGCCTTTTACCAACGCCTCGGGCTACGCCTTATCGTCGATGCTCTCCCGCGCTATGTCCGCTTTGAATGTCCGGACGGGGAGACCACGCTGTCGCTGGAGCACGTGCCAGAGCGAGCCGCGGGGCCGGGGCCGGTTGTCTATTTCGAGTGCGAGCATCTCGATCGGACCGTGGAGATGCTGGCGGCGGTAGGGATGCGATTTGACAGTCTGCCCGCCGACCAGCCGTGGCTCTGGCGGGAAGCTCGGCTACAGGACCCCGCGGGCAACCACCTCTGCCTCTATCGCGCGGGGGAGAATCGGCGCTACCCACCATGGCGAGTTGGGTAGCGGCCTGGGCCAGGCTCGGGACGATGCGGGAAAGGCGGACGCCGAAAGCAAGAAGTGCAGCCAGCGCGCGGAGCCATGGCATCGGCCTCGGCTCAGCCGCGGGCTGAAACGCGCCGTCTGCCAGACTTACATCATTCTGCCGTGTGGCCATGCCGACGCTCACCTCTTGAGGTAGTGTGAATGACGCCTCCGACGTTCATCCCATACGCGACGTATCGGGAATACTCCGTCACAGAGATGAAGCGTCGAACGGCCGCGTTCTATTCCGACCTTCGACGGCGGCGCACCGTGCGCGAGTTCTCCGATCGACCGGTGCCGCGAGAGGTCATTCAAGACTGTCTCAGGGCTGCCGGCACCGCGCCCAACGGAGCGAACATGCAGCCCTGGCACTTCGTCGTCGTGAGCGACCCCGCGCTGAAACGCAAGATTCGTGAAAGAGCGGAGAAGGAGGAGCACGAGTTCTACCACCGCAAGGCGCCGCGGGAGTGGCTGGACGCGCTGCACGCCCTCGGCACGGACGAGCATAAGCCGTTTCTCGAGTCTGCGCCGTATCTGATCGTGATCCTGGCCCAGAGCTACGGCGTGCTCCCGGATGGGCGGAGGGTGAAGCACTATTACGCCCAGGAATCGGTCGGGATCGCCACGGGTATCCTGATCACGGCGCTCCACCACGCCGGACTCGCCTCGCTCACGCATACCCCTAGCCCGATGGGCTTCTTGAACGAGATCCTGGGTCGCCCGTCGCACGAACGCCCGTTCCTGATTCTGGTCGTGGGCTACCCGGCGGAGAACGCCCAGGTGCCGATGATCACCAAGAAGCCGCTGGAGGAGATCGCCACGTTCCTCTAGTCAATGGCCGGTTTTAGTGGGCTGGAGCGTTGGGACGACCCGTCCGGCGAGACGCACTGGAGACGATTCCGATACCGGCCAGGGCAATCAAACCCGATAGGCTGACAAGCAGGCCGGTCGCTCGCATAGGCGGCCGGTAACGAAGCAGGATCGTGTGCTCGCCGGGGCTCACCGCGAGTCCAGTCAGCCCATAGTCGACGATTCTCAGGGGCGCCTTCTTGCCGTCCACGAGAGCCTCCCAGCCCATATCGAAGGGGAAGCTGAAGACCAGCATCCGCGGCTTCGCGTTGCTGAGCCTCCCCGCCACGCGGTTGTGGCCGACCTTCACTCCCGTCAGGGCATTATCGGCGCAACGGCGTGTGTCCGCGGAATAGGTGTCATAAGGTGCTAGGGTCGCGGGAG
>JBKJXM010000020.1:0-2627 GCA_046716305.1 Candidatus Eiseniibacteriota bacterium | reverse complement strand
GCTCCGCGTCGCTCGCGTGCAGCGCGACCCTCCGGCGCAGGTCGTCGAACGAGCCGAACACGCCGTCCGCCGCCCGCGAGTCCACCAGCGCGCGCACGGCGCCCGCGTGCAGCCCCTTCACCTGCATCAGCCCCATTCGCACTTCAGCCCCGCGCCCCGTGTACTCGCGCGCACTCCCGTTCACGTCGGGGGGAAGGAAGCGCAGCCCCATCCGCTTCCCCTCCGACACGTACGCGAACGTGTCGTAGTAGCCGCCCTGGTTCGTGATCACGGCCGCGATGAACTCCGCGGGGAAGTGCGCCCGGAGCCAGCCCGAGCGGAAGGAGACGAGCGCGTAGGAGGCGCTGTGCGGCTTGCAGAAGGAGTAGCCCGCGAACGAGAGGATCATGTCCCACACCTGGTCGATCACCTCGCGCGCGACGCCGCGCGCCGATGCGCCCGCGTAGAAATCAGCCATGTGGGCGCGCAGCGGCTTCAACGGCCGCTTGTGCCCCAGCGCTTTCCGGATCTGCTCTGCCTGCGACAGCGGCAGTCCGGCCAGCTCCATCGACACCTTCGTCACGTCCTCCTGGTAGCACATGATTCCGTACGTCTCGTCCAGCGTGTGGCGAAGCGCGGGGTGCAGCGGATCGTAGGCGCCGCCGTGCAGGCGCCGGAGGTACTCGCGCACGTACGTGTTGGCGGCGGGGCGGATCATGGAGGAGTGGATGACCAGGTGGTCGAAGTCCCCCTTCCCCGCCTTCCGCTGGAGCTGGCGCATCGACGGAGATTCCGCGTAGAAGACGCCGATCGTCTGCCCCGTCGCCATCAGCCGCTGCGTCGCCGGATCGTCGATGGGATTCCAGGTGCGCTCGTCCACCTTGTGCCCGGTGTTCCGCTCCACCGCGGCCAGCGCGTCGCGGATCACGCCCAGCGAGCGGTTTCCCAGGAGGTCCATCTTCACCAGGCCGAAGTCCTCGGTCTGGTCCTTCTCCCACTGCACGATCGGGACGCCTTTGGGGGCGATCTCCACCGGCACGTGGTTCGCCAGCTCGTCGGGGACCATCACGATCCCGCCGCTGTGGACGGCCAGGTGCCGCGGATGCCCCTCCAGCGCTTCCGCCTGCGCGAGAATCTCGGGCCACGGGGGCTCGAAATCCACGTCGCGGAACGGCGCGCGGTGCCGCATCCCCTCGATCGGATCCTCGACGCCCCAGTGCCCCTGGAGCCGTTTCGTCACGTTCACGATCTCGGCCTCGGGGAGCCCGTAGACCTTGGCGATCTCGTGGATCGCGCCCCGCTGCTGAAAGCCGACGTGGTTCGCGACCATCGCGGCCCGGACCGGCGCCCCGTTCTCGGCCAGGACGTCGAGCTGGATCTGGTCGCGCTCGTCCCAGGCGAAGTCCACGTCGATGTCCGGCGGATCCTTCCGCTCCGGCGAGAGGAAGCGCTCGAAGAAGAGGTTGTGCCGCACCGGGTCGACGTGCGTGATGCCGAGGAGGTAGGCGACGATGCTCGCCGCCCCCGAGCCGCGGCCGCAGATGCGCGGCGTGCGCGACGTGATCGCCTCGACGATGAGAAAGTAGTCCGCGAAGCCCTTCTCGCGGATGATCGCAAGCTCACGCGTGAGCCGCTCGCGAACTTCGGCGGCCGGGCGCTTTCCGTAGCGGTGCACGATCCCCGCCTCGCAGCGCGCGCGCAGCACGTCGAAGGCGTCGCCGCGCTCCAGCGGATACGACGGGAACACGGTCCGCCCCATCTCCCAGTCGACGGCGCACTCCTCGCCCAGGCGCGCGGCGTTCTCCAGCGCCTCCGGCGCATGGGAGAGCCGCGCCTCCATCTCTTCGGCGGAGGCGAACGTGCGGCCGCTCTCGGCCAGATCATCGGCGGGCACGCGCTCGAGCGTGGTGTTCCGGTCGATGGCGCGGAGGATCTGATGCAGGCGGCGCGATTCGGGGCGGACGAAGTGCACGTCGTTGGTGGCCACGCACGGAATCCCCTGCCGCCGTGCCCATGCGCGGAGCGGCCGGTCGCCGCGCCCCGGGACCAGCTCGGCGTAGACGGGGAGCGAATCGCGAAGCGACTCCAAGATCGAGCGGGCCTCGGAGAGAAGCACGAGCCCTTCGGCGTGGCGGCGCACCGCGCGCTCCAGCGTGAATTCCGCGTCCAGGTGACGCGCGGTGATCACGTGGCAGAGGGAGGAGTACCCGGCGCGCCCGCGCGCGAGAAGCACCGCCCGCCCCGCGCCTCCGGGCGCCGCCGCGGCCGCGCCGGCCTCGACGATCTCGGCCCCCGCGATGGCCGTGAGTCCCATCTCGGCGCAGATCTGCCGGTAGAAGACGAATCCATAGAGGGCGTTGGTATCGGTGAGGGCGAAGCGGTCCATGCCGCGCTCGCGCGCCGCGAGCACCAGAGCCTCCAGCGGCTCCGGCCCCCGCAACATCGAGTAGTGGCTATGGACGTGGAGATGGACGAAGCGCGACACCGAGGGCCATCCACGACGCGGGGACGACTACCCCGGTTCCCAGCCGGGCGCGGAGGCGGTCGAGCGCCGCGTCGAAGGCGGCGGCGCGCCGCTCGAGAGGCCCCCCGTGAAGCGTCGCGGCGCGCACCACCTCCGACACCACTTCCTGGGGGCCCCACAGGAA
>JBKJXM010000019.1:0-7166 GCA_046716305.1 Candidatus Eiseniibacteriota bacterium | reverse complement strand
ATCTCGCCCACCCGGTCGTGGAAGTCCTCGTAGATGCGCTCCCGCTCCGCCTAGGGCACCCGTTGGACCAGCACCTGCTTCGCGGTGGCGATGGCGTTTCGCCCCAGATCCTCCAGCGACAGCTCCTGAGCCACGACCTGGCCGAGCTGGGCGTCGGGATCGGTGGCCTGCGCCTCGGCCAGATCCATCTCGCGGCCGAGGTCGTCCGCGTCCTCGACGACGGTGCGGCGCAGGGCCATCATGATCTGGCCGCTCTGCTCGTCGAACTTGACGTCCACGTCGGCCTCGGGGCCGAAGCGCTTCTTGCCGGCCTGGAGCAGCCCCGCGACCAGCGTCTCGATCAGGATCGACTTATCGACGCTCTTTTCGCGCGCGATCTGAGCCATCGCGTCCATCAGCTCGTAGTTCATATTCTTCACTTGAGGCTCACGAGCCACGATCATGTTCCTTCCGATGGCGGTCCTTGCCGCGCATTCCTTCCCACGGATCGACGACCAGGTGCGACTTGCGGATCGCCGCGTGCGGCAGCGACACCGTCCCCGCCTCCGGATCCTCGACCACAATGGACTCCGGGCCCGCGGCCCGGAGCTCTCCGCGGAACGTCCGCCGCCCGTCGCGCGGGTCGTGCAGCTTCACTTCCAAGGAGCTGCCGACGTAGCGCGCATAGTGTTCCGGCCGCGTGAGCGATCGTTCGATCCCTGGGCTGCCCACCTCGATCACGTACGAGCCCGGGAGAACGTTCTCCGCTTCCAAGTAGCGGCCGATCTTACGGTTCCAATAAGTACAGTCGTCCAGCGTCACGCCGCCCCCCGGGCGTTCCACCGTGAGCTGCACCACCGTCCGTCCCGACTGGAATGTAACTTCCAGGTCCCACAGGTCGAACGCCTCCTCCTCTAATAGAGCGCGGAGGCGCTGGGAGAGGCTGTCTCGCAGGTCGTTTCGGTCCATTCAAATCGCCCCTGGGCGCTCCCGACCCCGGGCCCGGCCCGAAAAAGGACGAGTGGACGGGCGGGTCCACTCGGACCCCTTAACCTAAAGGGGTCCCGCCACTCGGTCAAGCGACATTATAGAGTGGGGATGCCGCCGGGAGCCCGGCGGGCTTACTCGGAGAGGAAGTCGGCGTCCGTGACGAGGCTTTGGAGCACCCGGCCCACAGCTTCCAGCGTTTCCGGGTCGATGATCGAGAGGTCGTCCTTGTGGGTGTGCCACTCCGGGAAGTCGAAGTCGATCACGTCGATGGCCGGGATCCCGGCGCTCAAGAACGGCACGTGGTCGTCCGCGATCGTGTACTTGACCCCACTCCGGAACTGCCGCAGGCCCAGGTCCTTGGCGCGAGTCCAGAGGAGAAGCACGATGTTCGACGCCTCCTCGTAGGAGTTCCCCTCCCAGTAGAATACCGCATCCTTTCTTCCGACCATGTCGATCACGATGACGAACAGGGGCGGAGGCTCGCCGGCGCGCCACTCCAGATAGCGCTTGGAGCCGCGGAAATAGCCGTCCGGGTTCTTCTCGGTGCCGAGATCCTCGCCGTCGAACAGGGCCAGGTCGACCCCGATCGCGGGCGCCCGCCGCTTCAGGCGCTCCGCCAGCTCGAGCAGCACCGCCACGCCCGAGCCGCCGTCGTTCGCGCCGAGGATCGGCTGATGGCGTCGGTTCGGGTCGGGGTCGCGGTCCGCCCAGGGGCGCGTGTCCCAGTGCGCCGCCAGGAGAACCCGGCGGGGCTGGTCCGGCCGAAACCGGGCGAGCGCGTTCATCAGGCGCACGCTCTTCCCAAGGTCGGGCGACTCGTAGTGGAAGGTGTCGGTCTCGACGATCGGTGCGTTCAGCCGGAGGGCCGCGACCAGCTCGGCGAAGCACGAATCGTGGGCGGTGGTCCCCGGCGCCCTCGGGCCAAACGCGACCTGCCGCGCGACCCAGTCGTAGGCGCGCTTTCCGTCGAACGCGTGGGCTTCTGGCGTGCGCCCGCACGAGGTAAGGGCGAGGGCCAGGATGGCGACGGGGAGCGTGTGGCGGAGCGCGCGCGCGACCTGCCGCGGTGACCCCGCGGGCCGCCGCGGCTTAGAAGCGGAACGAGCCGGTGAATTCAAGCGTCAAGCCGCGCCGAAGCACATTGGTCTTCCGATCGTTGTTCTGCCGGAACTCCATGTTGAAGCCGCCGGAAATCGCCTGGCTGAAATTGTAGCTGTTCTGGCTGCGCACCGTGAAGCTCTCGTTGTTCGACTGCGGGTATTCCCCGCCGCGCTGATGAAGGATCAGCTGGTCGGAGCCGATGTCGATATTGGCGCCAAGATTCAAGTCGTTGGGCAACCTCACGCGCTTCTTTTTCCAGGGGAACTTGATCCCCTTGGACGCGGGGAAGTTCTTGTTCACCTGGATCGAAGTCCCCTTGTTGCGCCGCTCCTGGAAGAAGTCCGGCACCTCGTCGTTGGAGATCCGCGAGCGCTCCGCGCGGCTGGTGGCGGTCAGGCGAATCCCGTTTCGGAAGGAGGCTTCCCAACCCAGAAGCGGATTGAGCGAGAACGTCTGGGTCCGCTGCTCCACGAGGCCGCCCTTGGGTCCGGTTTCTTCGGTCCGGCTGCGGATAGCGGAATTCAGCGTGAGCGACCCGAGCGTCCCGTTGAGGCCGAGCAGACGCTGGAGGTCCGACCACCGCGCCGTCACCTCGGGCCACAGCATGGAGGCCGTCCGGCGCGAGCCGTAGCTGTCCGCGAACGAGAGCTGGTAATCGCCGCGCACGTCGAAGTTCAGGTTCTGGATCGGCTTGAAGGATGTATTCCCGGCGGCCGCGTAGCGCCGCGCGGTCTGGAACGCGCTGTTCGTCGTCAGATTCAGCTTGTCGTCCCGGTAGACCTGTGTGAAACCGGTCACGAACGGCAGCCCGGGACTCCCATTGACCTGGGTCAGGGTGGTGCCGCGCGACATCTCCATCGAGGCCTCGATGTCCTGCACCTTGGAGAATAGAAAGCGCACCGGCCTCAGGAGCGGGAAGGATCCGCTGGTATCGCGGGCCGCCGCGAGCCGGCGTCCCCCCAACCGCGAGATCGGCAGCACCAGGCGCGAAATGCGCACGGATCCCGCGTTGCTGATGTCTTTGAGATTCGACGGGCCCGTGCCGACGCGCCGGTCGAACGAGGCGCGCTCGGTGTAGTTGCCTGTCGCGCTGACGCCGTTGGGAAGGAAGAGCGAGACCCAGCGCGGCTTGTAGTTCAGCGTCACGTTCTGCACGTGCCCCACCTCGGTGCCGACGTTCTTGCCGAAGGGGCCGCCGTTTCTGCGCTGGAGCATGTCCCGCGTCGATTCCAGCGTATACCCCATGCGCACTCCCGAGAGCGGCTCGAGCGCGCTGTTCATCCTCAAAACGAGATCCCGCCGCTTCACGTCGGACCGGAGCGCTTGAACGTCGGCGGTATCGCTCAACGTGCGGGAGTAGTTGACGTTCCGAGTGGAGTTCCACCTGGTCGTCAGGTCCAGGGTGCGGGGAATCGGATTGATCCGCACGGGACCGAGGCGCAGGCCCTCGCCGCCGATCGGGATGCTGTAGGTGGCGTTGGTGCTGAACGCCCACGTGGAGTCCATCCCCTGCGGACTGACGGATCCGTCCTGGGCGTAGCGCACGTCGCCCGAGAGCGCGTCGATCGTGTATCGGGAGATCCCTTTCCGGGGAGCCGTCCGCCGGTAGAGCGCGCTGAACGAACGGCTGTTGAATTCGCGCGTCTCGAGGCTCGAGCGCTCATCCCCGAGGATCACGTCCGACCCGGTGCGGAATTTCGGCACGTCGCTCGAATGCTGAAAGTTGGCGCTGATCGGCACGTTGAAGCCGGCGGTCGGCGCCAGCTTGTCCAGATACAGCGTGCTCGAGAGCCCCAGGGCCGTGCGGTCGAATCCGGTCCCCAGCGTCGTCCCCTGGCCGACGCGGAAGAAATCCTGATCCTGACGGTCGTAGTTGGCGCTCATCGAGAGCACGTCCGCGAACGACGCCTGCACGACCGCGTGGGAGCTGAACCCCCGGTCCTTCCGGACGTCGGACAATCGAAGCTCGTCGATCCAGACCTCGCCGATCACCGGGGCGGTGGGCGCGCCCTCGACGGTCAGGCCGAAGGAGACGCGGGTCAACCGGGTGAAGCTGGGGTTTCCGGCCACGGCGAAGACCTCACCGGTTCCGAGCGCCGCGCCCGTCTCGCGGTCGATGAAGTACTGCTGTCCCGCCCGGCGCTCTTTCAAGCCCGACAGCCGCTCCATCGGAATGGCGATCGACTGCCATCCCGTCTTCACCGGGGCGCTGTACTCGTAATAGTTGACGGTATCCGGCCCGAAGCGCGCGACCACGCGGAGACTCTCCGCTTCCACCCCGACCTGGCCGTGGACGTAGAACTTGAGCTCCTGGTACTGCGCCCATCCCAGTCCCGTCCCCGCCTCGCCGTAGGTCTTGAAGGCGAACACGCTGTCCCCGTCGCCGAGATTCTTGTAGGCGAGGGCGAGCGACTGCTCCCGCCGCCTCGCGCTCGTCCCGACGGCGTTCTCGACCCCGTAAGGGGCTTCATAAATGCCCGCGTCGTCCTTGTTGTTCCGGTTCAGGACCTCGAGGGCGACGCCGGGGCGCACGTTCTTGTACGCCTGGCGCAGCCACCGGCTTCCGATCAGCTCGATCCCGCCCACCTGGAGCTTCGTCGGCGCCGCCATGCTGTCCACCCAGATGCGAACGGCCTGGATGTTGAACCAGGAGGGAGCTCCCTCGCGCGTGAAGGTCGTAGCGGTGATCGGAATGCGGAACAGCCTCCACCCGTTGTCCGGATCGACGTGCTCGTGTCCGGCGTAGAGCTTCGGCACGTCGATCGCGACGTACTGGGTGTCCGACAGATCAATCACGGCTTCGAAGTAGTTGTTGTCCCGCTGGAGCACCTGGTCCTGATTCAGGTCCTCGGTGTCGGGACGCGCGTTGGCGTCGGTGGAGAGCCCGTTTCCTTCGGTGTTGTTGATCGTGGAATAGTCGTTCGGCCGGTCGGCCGTGTAGGTATAGTCGTCCCCGTTCGGGTCGGGGTTGGTGTTCTCGTCGTAGCCCGGCTCCTGCCAGTCGACCAGTCCGTCCAGACCGGTGTCCTCCCAGAAGCGATCGTCTTTCTTGTCGGGATCGCCCGGACGGTCCAGCCGTCCATCGTGGTTCTTGTCCTCCGTGTCGAGGCTCAGGTTCGGTGGATTCCTTCGGTCCCAGAACGCATCCTCGTCCATGCGGCCAAAGTTGAGATGGAGCTTTCCCTGGGTCGCGAAGTGGTCCGGGCGGAAATCGTTCACCCAGATCTCCAAGTACTGCACCGCCGTGAGGTCCTGCCCCACCGACGCGATCACCTGGGTCACGCCGTTCCAGTCTCTCCTTTCCATGACCCCGGCGCTGTCCGGCGGCGGCTGGAAGTTGAGCTCGAGCACCTGATGGTTGTTCTCGCCGCCTTCCTCCTTGGTCAGGACCGGCTTCAGGTCCCATTCCTTCGCCGCGTTCACGGGGTTGTACCACTGGAGGTTGGCATGGTCGGACACGACCGGGTTTCTCCCAACGGGCACGCTGCTCCAGATCCACTGGGTCCGGCCCAGGGACAGCGTGTTCGACTCGCGGTTTCCCTCCATGTCGTCGACATACGCCTCTCCCTTGGTGTTCGGATCGGGAATGCTGGCGGAGAGACTGCCCTGGAAGTTGAGCAACGAGGGAGCGCTGGAGCTCACTCCCGGGATCACATTGGCGAGCTGGGTCATCCAGACGGGGCGGAAGCTCAGAACGGTCGAGAGGTCGCCGATCATGGACGTGGCCGGCTCCTCACCCAGCTTCACCAGCTCCTCCTGGGCTCCCTTGCTCTCGTAGAGGAAGCTCGATGAGAAGCTGTGGTCGGCCGACGGGTTGTAGCCGAACGAGAATCCCGCCAGGGTGCGCTGCACCTGGCCGGCGCCGGGCGCGAAGGAGTAGTCCACCGTGATCGAGGCGTCCGCGGGAGGCGTCTTCAAGAACTGGATCTGACCCGTTTCGTAGTCGATCGTGTACTCCGTGTTGCGCTGCCAGGTGATGCCGTTCACCTTCACCTGCTCGGACCCCTCGAGGATATTGAACTTTCAGAGGTTGTAGCCCTGCCGGCTGCTTCGGATGTCCGCCTCGATGTAGTAGTGCACGTCGTCCGGGATCTTGGGGTTCGCGCGGTAGTAGACGAGGGGGTTCGCGGTCTGATCCTGGGGGGTCACCGGGTCCCGTCTCAGGGCATTCCGATCGATTTTGTTCAGGCACAGAAATCCCGTGAAGCCCGGTCGGCAGCCGCTCCCGGGCCATCCGGTGGGGTCGAATGGCGTGATATCCGGGAAGAAGAGCACTCCCCGCTCCGCGTCCACGTAGCGCGGATCGACGCGCCCGTCACGCACACCCTCTCCCTGTGAGTCCACCTGGTCCAGGCCAAGGATCTGGATGAGTGGATCCGGGTTGTCCGGAATATGATCCGGATTGATCGACTCGCCCTCCACGCGCCTCCTTATCTTGAGTTCCATCGTCGTGGTCGAGACGTTCGGCGCGCCCAGGTTGTAGAAGTTCCGGAGCTCGTACGGCAGGACGGGATACCAGACCCCCGTCGAATCGAAGTCACCGCCGGACCCGGTGGGTTGGAGGTGTTCGAGCTGGCGCGGGCGGATCATCTTGAGCAGCAGGGTATCGGGCGACTTGCCCAGCGCGTCGTTCCGCTCGTCCCGCTGCGCCGATCCGTACCCCACGTTCACCAGGGCGCCGGTGGGGGTCCTCTCCGTGTAGTTCACCGCCAGCATCTGGCTCGTCCCGATCCCGTTGGTCAACCGGATCACGGGAATCTTGAATCCTCTCGTCCCGAGCGTGGTGTCGGCGTCCCACCAGTTGTCCCGGATGGTGTAGTCGACGTCCTGGATGAGCTTCTCCCACCGGCCGAGCACCTGTGGATTCGTCGTGTCCGCCGGCTGCGTGGGATCCAGCCGCGCGTAGCCCGGCGGGACGTTGCCCGCGTTCCCTTCGCCCGCGACGTCGCCATTGTTCGTGCCGATGCCGTCGTCCTTCCAGATCTGGAGCGTGTTGTAGTCGATCTGGGTGTAGTGGTCGGCGACGAGGAAGTACTGGAGCTTGATGTAGTCGAGGTCGCGAAGCGTGATGCGGGCCGGCTCGCCGGACGGCGTGA
>JBKJXM010000018.1:0-7382 GCA_046716305.1 Candidatus Eiseniibacteriota bacterium | reverse complement strand
GGTCCTGGAAGTCCGCAAAGCGTGGCAACAGCCATGAAGAGTAGCGCCTTCCTCGCTGCTGTCATCTTCCCTCCGTAAATTCGAACAGCTCGAACTTTCCCTGCTCCAGTTTCAGCAAGGTTCTCCTCTGGATCCAGTCGCCCAGGACGATGAAGTCTCGGCCTTCTTTTTTTTGGTGGATGGGGCGGTGGAGGTGGGCTAGGACTACGGCATCGTAGCCTTGGTCGAATAAGGGGGCTGCCAGACGGGTGGCTAGCTCTTCCTCGGTTCTCGCGGGGCGTGGGGCGTGGGTTCGGCTGGTGTGGGACGCCGCGCTTGCGATCGGGATGCCTACGTCGGGGTGGATCCAGCGGAATAGGAACCTTGCGGCTGGATTTCGGAGCACCTGCTTCAGGAGCTTGTAGCCGTGGTCTCCGGGACCCAGGCCGTCCCCGTGGGCCAGGAAAATGCGGCGGCCCTGGATGGTGAGGGGGAGCGGCTCGTCCGTGAACGCCACGCCCAGCTCGCGGCGCAGATAATCCCCGATCCAGAAGTCGTGGTTTCCGCCGACATATAGAACAGGGGTCCCCGAGCGAACCAGGCTGCCGAGGGCGGTGAGCACCCGGACGAATCGTTTCGGAATGGCATGGCTGTATTCGAACCAGAAGTCGAAGAGGTCCCCGACGACGTAAAGCGCGGCTCGGTCAGCGGCAACGCGGTCGAAGAAGGCCAGCAGGTCCCGCTCCCGCGCTCGGTTCGAGTCCTCCGAGCCCTGCCCTAAATGGGCGTCGGCGAGGAAATAGGCGCAACCCGGATCGGGCATGAAGCGTCAGTATAATCAGATTCGCGCGTCAACCTGTCCCAGCTTCCTCCCCGAGCCGCTAGCTCGTGGGAACTCAACCGCTTACGCACGGGTACTACCGGCTTGACAGGGTCTCTTCATGACCCCAGGCTCCAAACCGAAAAGACATTGGTAGAAGGAGGGTTATGGCTCCGGAGACCGGTTTTTGGGACCGGGTGCAGGATCAGGTGCGCACCGGCTACGAGCGGACGCGCCGGACGACGGCCCGCGCGATGCGAATCGGCATCCTGCGCGTCGATCTGCTCTCGCTCCGGCGGGATCGCACCCGCGCCATGGCCCAGCTCGGCGAGCGCGCTTTCTCTCGGTGGAACGAGGGATCGCTGGCGACCTTCGACGATGATCCGGAAGCGCTTCGGCTCCGGTCGCTCGTCGAAGGGATCGAGCGTTGCATCGGGTCCAAGGAAACGGAGCTCGAGCAGTTGAGGAACGATGAGAGTGGATTCTCGGAATCGGATGCCGGCGGCCAGCGGCCGCCCCAGACGGAGGGTACGAATGGAATCTCGTGAAACGGTTCGCGCCGCGAAGGCGCTCCTGGTAGCGGGGGGTCTCCTGATCATCGGCGTCGTCGTCGGGTTCATTCTGGCCGGCGGCAGCGGATCCTCGCCGGTGCTTCAGGCCAAGGAGAGCATGGTCTCGAACGTGAGCGCGCTGGAAAGCCCGTTCACCGCGATCGCGGATCGGACGCTTCCCGGGGTGGTCAGCATCGAGACCAAGCGCTCCGTGTCGGGCTCGGGCGGCCCCAATTCGCAGTTCGAGGGGCCCTACGGCGACTTCTTCCGGCGCCTCTTCCCGGAGAGCCCGCAGCAGCAGCCGCAGCAGCAGCAGCCGCGGCGCAACATGCGGGTCCCCAGCAGCGGCTCCGGATTCATCATCGATCGGAACGGCCACATCCTCACGAACAACCACGTGGTTCGGGACGCGGAAGAGATCACCGTCACCCTGAACGACCACCGCAAGTTCAAGGCGCGCGTGGTGGGCACCGATCCGGGCACCGACGTGGCCATCATCAAGGTCACCGGCGGCGGCGACCTGCCGGTCGTGCCGCTCGGCGATTCCGACGAGATCCGGATCGGCGACTGGGCCATCGCGATCGGGAACGCATTGGGCGAGCTGGACGGCACTCTCACGGTCGGCGTGATCAGCGCCAAGGGCCGCACCAATCTGGCCATCGCGGGCGGGGCCCCGAGCTACCAGAACTTCATCCAGACGGATGCCTCGATCAACTTCGGCAACAGCGGCGGACCGCTTCTCAACATCCGCGGCGAGGCGATCGGGATCAACACCGCGGTCAATCCGTCCGGCGAGGGAATCGGCTTCGCCATCCCGATCAACATCGCGAAGAGCATCTCGCGGCAGCTCATCGCGACCGGCAAGGTGACGCGCGGCTACCTCGGCATCATGCCGCAGGAGCTCACGCCCGAGCTGGCCGATAGCTGGGGCCTCCGCGGCTCGCGCGGCGTCCTGGTGGGCAGCGTGAGTGCGAACACGCCGGCATCCGAGGCGGGGTTCCTGGTCAAGGACGTGATCACCTCCTTCGACGGCAAGCCGGTTGACGACGTGCAGCGGTTCCGGCTCCTGGTCGCGGAGACGCCGGTGAACAAGCGGGTCCAGGTGCACGTGCTCCGGAATGGGCGGCCGCGTGATCTCTCCGTGACGCTCGCCGAGCGCCCGGCCGAGGATCAGGTGGCGAAGGCCGAGCCGGCGCCGGCCGCTTCGGACTGGCTGGGCGTACAGGTCCAGGGGCTGGGCAGCGACGCGGCGCAGGAGTTCAACCTCAAGGACAAGCAGGGCGTGGTGATCACCGACGTCACCGAGGGGAGCGGCGCGGACGATTCGGGCCTCCGCCCGGGCGACGTGATCAAAGAGGTGAACGACACGCCGGTTAAGGATATGGTGGAATACAATCGGGCGGTCGACGGAGCTCGCCGCAAGAATCCGGCGAAGCCGGTTGTCTTCCTCATCAAGCGAGGCGATGCGACTCAGTTCGTTGCGATCGAGCCCTCTCAGGGCTAGCGGGAAGCTGACGCCGCCCTTGAGCGAGCGTTCCGTGAGGCCCGTTCCGCGTCCCCGATGGGGTGCGCGGGCGGGCCTCGCCCTCTTGTTGCCTTTTTTTGTTCTCCTTCCGTCGCCGGGGCTCGCCGCACCGACAGGGCCCGCCACGGAGCTGATGCGCCTCCGGTTCTGGACGGCGCCCGAGCACACGCGTCTGGTCTTCGACCTGAGCGGAGCCGCGCCGGCGCAGACCCGGTTCAAGATGGTCGATTCGCTGACGTTCGAGATCTACATGCCCGGGGTCCGCAAGTCCCCCGCGGTCACGACCGAGTACGTCGGCGACAGCCTGGTGGCGGACATCTTCCCCGCGGTCTCCGATCAGGGGACATCGATCCGGGTTCACCTGCGGAAGACGGTGACGCCGCTCGGATTCGTGCTCGCGGCCGCCAACGGCGTGCCCGACCGGGTCGTGGTGGACGTGCCGATGCCCGTGAGTCCGGACGCGGAGCACGCGCTCCAGCAGCGCGTGACCGAGATGAAGAGCTCCAAGAATTTCATCGTGGCCATCGACGCGGGCCACGGGGGCGAGGACGCGGGCGCGATCGGGCACCGGCGGCTTCAAGAGTCGGACATCACCCTGGCCATCGCGAAGAAGCTGAAGGGCCAGCTCGACCTGATCCCCGGCGTGACCGCGGTGCTCACCCGGTCGGGCGACTACTTCATCCCCCTCCGGAAGCGGATCGACCTGGCCCGCAAGTACCAGGCGGACCTCTTCGTCAGCATCCACTGCAACGCCAGCCGGAACCGGGACGCCACCGGAACGGAGATCTATTTTCTCTCGCTCACGGGCGCCACCGACGAGGCGTCGCGCTCCGTGGCCGAAAAGGAGAACTCGGCCGACTTGATCGGCGGCATCGTTCCCGAAGCGGGCGACGACCTTCTTTCCATCCTCTTCGACCTTCGCCAGAACGACACGGTGCGGCGGTCGAGCGAGCTGGCCGAGATCCTGATCGACGCGGTGGGGGAGGACACACGGCTGACGACGCGGGGCGTGAAGCAGGCCGGCTTCACCGTGCTCAAGGCGCCGGAGATCCCGTCGGTGCTGGTGGAGACGGCGTTCATCACGAACCCGCGCGAGGCCGCCATCATGAAGGACGCGCACTTCCAGACCAAGTTTGCCGGACTTCTCGCGGACGGGATCCAGAGCTACAAGACCATGCGCGACCGGGCCGCGGCCGGCGCGCCTACGAACACCTCGAATTGACTGGACACTCAAAAGGGCCGGTGTACTCTGGAGATCGTACTCGGCCGGAAATCTCGATCTCTCGAAGGAGAACATCCATGATTCGCACCATGAGACTGGCCCTACCCGTCTCCGCGATCGCGCTCCTGGTTGCCGGATCCGCGTTCGCGGGCGGCGCCTCGTGCGGCGCGAAGGACGCCGAAGCCAAGTCCGCCGCGGCCAAGTCCGCTTCGGCGGGGCACCACTGCGGCAGCGGCGTTTCCGGAGCGTCCGCCATGGCCAAGGCCTGCGGCATCAAGGACGGCCAGAGCATCTACTCGTTCGCGGTGCCGGCCGCCGAGTGCGACAACTGCGTGAAGTCCATCCAGTCGGCGCTCATGGCCCAGAAGGGCGTGACGTGCGCGCATGTCGATCTCACGAGCCGCACGGCGTACATCATCGCCGATCGCTCCGTGAACAAGAAGGCGGTCGCGAAGACCATCCAGACCGCCGGCTTCAAGAACAGCTACAAGGGTGAGGGGGCCAAGGTTCAGGCCGAGTTCGCGAAGGCCATGACCGCAGGCGACAAGGGGATCAACTCCTGCCAACGCAAGGAGAAAGACAAGGTCTGATCCGGCGCGGCGCGCTTCTCGCCACGCTGATCATCTTTGGGGCGTGCCCGCTCGCGGGCGCGCCCCGTATTGCTTCCGGGGCGCCCGAATCGCCGATCGACTGGGGGGCGCACCTCGATCTGGTCCAGGTGACCCAGACCGATCAGATCAACTCCAACTTCTTCAGCTTCTCCGAGAATCCGTTCCACGCGGTCCGGCTCCGGCTGTTCGCTGACGGACGCATCACCGAGCACGTCACCGCCTTCGCGGAGCTGATCTCCAACGACGGCCGCGCGCCGCGGCTGTTCGGCGGGTTCGTGCGGCTCTCCGATCCGAAGGGCCGGGACATCAATCTCGAGCTGGGAAAGATCCCGCTCCACGTAGGCGCGTTCCCGAACCGCGCCGACGCCCAGAAGAACAGCCTCATCGGCTCGCCCATCGTCTACCAGTACCACGTGAACGTCAGGGACGATCAGTTCCCGCTCCTGCCCGATGACATCGTGGCCAATCAGGGCCGCGGCTATTTCACCAACTACGGGTACGGCGGCTACAACGGGTCCGGCCAGGCGCTTTCGATCCTCTACGAGAACTGCTGGGACTTCGGCGCCGTCGTCGTGGGCACCGCGAGTCCGTTCGAGTTCGCGGCCGGCATCACCAACGGAACCGTCGGGTCGATGGTGGGCACCGACACGAACGACGGAAAGCAGGTCCTGGGTCGGATCGGGATCGTGCCCGCGCCGTGGCTCCGCGCGGGGGTCTCCGCGGCGCGCGGCCCCTACCTGATCCGGCGGCTCGACGACGAGCTCCCGCCCGGGCGGAACGTGAACGACTACAACCAGATCTTCGCCGGCGGAGACTTGGAAGTTTCCTACGACCGGGTCCTGCTCACGGGCGAGTACGTGTGGAACCGCTTCGAGCAGCCGTTCGTCGGCAACCTGGATCTCGAGTCGTGGTACGCCGAGGGGAAAGTGACCGTGATTCCCGGATGGTACGTCGCCGGCCGCTACAGCCGGATGCTCTTCGACGATCTGCGGCTCTCCGGCGGCGGCGTGGCCCACTGGGACGCTCCGCTCTGGCGACGCGAGATCGGCGTCGGGTTCAAGCCCTCCAGGATGCTTCTCGCCAAGCTGGTCCACCAGGAAACCCAGATCGAGACGGTCCCGCGGCGCGTGGAAGCCTTCATGGCCGCTCAGCTGTCGGTGGCTTTCTAGGAGGTTGGCGATGCGCTTTCTGGGCAAATACGCGGACGTCCTGTACGCCGTTCTCCGGATCGTGGCCGGCTTGCTCTTCATGTGCCACGGCGGGGCGAAGCTGTTCGGCTGGTTCGGCCAGGACAAAGTCACCGACCCGATGATGATGCTCGCCGGCGTGATCGAGCTGGTCGGAGGTCTCCTCATCGCCATCGGCCTGTTCACCTCGATCGCCGCCTTCGTGGCGAGCGGGGAGATGGCCGCGGCCTACTTCATGGCGCACGCGCCCCAGTCGCCGATCCCGCTCGTGAACCAGGGCGAGCTGGCGGTCCTCTACTGCTTCCTCTTCCTGTACATGGCGGCTCGCGGCTCCGGCCGCTTGAGCGTGGACTCGGCGCGGAGGCGCTCGAAGGCCTTCTGAGCCGCCTCCGGATGGGCTAAACTTGTTCGGTCGCGGGCGGGCTCCGGCCTGGCGCCGGAACCGCCCCGCCGAGTGACCGAATGATTACGCCCGACCAGCCATCCGCCCGGCCCCCCGGGACCCCAGCCAAGGCCATCGTGACAAGCGACGAGACCTTCCGCCTGTTGGTCGAAGGCGTGCGCGATTACGCGATCTTCCTCCTCAGCCCCGAGGGAATCGTCCAGAGCTGGAACCAAGGCGCGGAGCGCATCAAGGGATACGCGTCCCAGGAGATCATCGGGCAGCACTTCTCCCGCTTCTATCCGCCCGAGTTCGTGGAGCGCAAATGGCCGGAGCGGGAGCTCGAGGCGGCGACGGCGGAGGGGCGCTTCGAGGACGAGGGGTGGCGCCTCCGCAAGGATGGGTCCCGCTTCTGGGCCAACGTCGTCATCACGGCGCTCCGGGACGCGAACGGGCTCCTCCTGGGATTCTCAGAGATCACCCGCGACCTCACCCAGCGGCGCCGCCACGAAGAATCGCTTCGCGAGAGCGAGGAGAAGTTCCGACTCCTGCTCGAGGGCGTCACCGACTACTCGATCATCCTCCTGAATCCCGCCGGCCAGGTGGCCAGCTGGAACGCCGGCGCCCGACGCATCCAGGGGTACACGTCCGAGGAGATCCTGGGACGGCACATCGCGGCGTTCTACACGCCGGAGGATCTGGCCCAGGGAAAGCCCCAGCGCCTGCTCGACGAGGCGCGCATCCACGGGCGCGCCGCCGACGACGGGTGGCGCGTGCGGAGCGACGGGACCCGATTCTGGGCCAGCGTGGTCATCACCGGGCTGTACAACGCCAACGGCGCGCTGCGCGGTTACGCGAAGGTCACCCAGGACCTGACGCAGCGGCGCCGGATGGAGGTGCTCGAGGAGACGACCCGCCGGGTGAACGAGTTCCTGGCGATGCTGGCCCACGAGCTCCGGAACCCCCTGAGCGCCATCTCCAATGCCCTGCAGGTGCTGCGGCACTCGCCCACCACCGACCACCGGGCGGCCCGGGCGCAGGACATCATCGAGCGGCAGGTCCACCACCAGGTCCGTCTGGTCGACGACCTCCTGGACGTCACCCG
>JBKJXM010000017.1:0-8107 GCA_046716305.1 Candidatus Eiseniibacteriota bacterium | reverse complement strand
GTCCCGCCCATCCCACATCAAGGTGTGGGATCCGGCGGGGAGCGTCCGGCGCACCAGGCGACGCACCAGACGCCCACGGGCGTCGAAGACATCCACCGAAGCAGCCTCCGCGCGTGTCAGCGTCAGACCCAGGGTCAGGTCCGCGCGAAACGGAACCGGGCCGACCTCGAGAACTCGCCGCGGAGCCGTGGGCGGTCCGGGAAGCCAGCGGCGGGATGGAGAGGATGCACCCGCTAACGTCCTACCCGGAAGCTGGAAAGCGACCCCATCAGCCCGAAAGCCTGCAGCAGCCAGATGACCACCGCGATGACGACGACGATGTTCAGGATGCTCTTTATCTTGGCGTCCATGGGAATGAAGCTGTTGATGAGCCACAGCAGTACGCCCACGACGATCAACACCAGCACGATATGGACCAGAGGCATTTCGGCTCCTTTCGGCCGCGAGAAATGCAGTGCCCCCTGAGAACCGAGGCGGGAAAGATTATGCAGCCCCTGTCCGGCAGGCGCAACCGCCGCGTGCCGCTCAGAGTTGGCTCGTGGCTCTCGTCTGCAGGCTGAGGAGGATGGTGGCGACCCCGTCGGCGTTAGTGCGCTTCGATCGTGACCGAGTCGGGCAGGTTAATCTTGATGTCTGCGTCGCCGTCATCCTTGTCGGTGACGGTCGTCGTGGTGGCGCGCTTCTCCGCCGGCTTCCCTCGCGTCATGGCCCACATCGCCACAGCCGCGACCAGCACGATGGCTACGACGGCGATGATCATGGTGTTCCGACCGCCACTATCGCTCTCTGCCATACCGCACCTCCGTTTGGAAAGGGGACTGGCGCACATTCTGTCCCAACCCCGGGTGTGTGTACAGTCGCGGGCATTCTCGATCCGGCCCCAACCATACCTTGACCCTGGTGCCGCCACGGCGTACTGTGCTAATAGATGTAAGGCAGTCCCAGCCCCACGCTCCTCTGTCCGCTGGAATTGCCTGAGGCTCCCCTCGAAGTTCCTCCTGGGAAGTCGATCCTCGTAGCCGCGGATATTCCGCAGTACGGGTCCGAACGGTAGAGCGCCTACGATCCGGTGAAAGTCCCGGGCCGTCTGCAATCGCATCGGCTCTCGCCGCACCCATCCTCATACTGGTCCACAAGCCTTCGGGGCGCCGCCCCGAAAGAAATTGTTTTCACGATGAGGGCCGCGGTCTGTCCCTGTCGATCGTGAGACGCTGGCCATGGACTGGGAAGGACAAGGAAATGTTCTACAAGATGAATGAATTCGTGAGCATCGATCCGAACTGCGTCACGAAGCTGCGTGAGGCCGGCATCGACAGTACTGATGACATGATGCGTGTTTGGGCCGATCAGCCCAAGCGCGACGCTCTCGTAGAGAAGACGGGAATCAGCATGGAGCAGTTCACCAAGTTCGCTTCGATGTCCCGTTTGGCGCGCGTGAAGAACGTCGGGCCGAAGTACGTCGACGTGCTCTTGGCCGCGGGCATCGACGGGCCGAAGAGTCTCTTCGAGTACGCGCCGGAAGCCCTGGCGAAGAAGCTGGGCGAGGTGAAGGTGGAGAAGAACCTCACGAGCCCGGTGCCCCCGCTGGCCGAGATCTCGAACTGGTTCACGGATATGAAGCCTGCAGGCGTTGCCGCAGTCTAGTTGACGGCGGCAGTGGGGGGAGGCGCCTCCCAATCGACACCTTGACCCACTAAGACGCCTTTCTCGCTGTTGGTCGGCCACGATCGCAAGGTCGTGGCCGATTTTTTATTTCGCTCGCCAGACCCGCGCCTCGGCTACTTCATCGTCCGCTTGTCCGGCCGTCGCCGATACTCCAGGGTCATCTTCCGCCACTTGCGGTTCTCCTCCAGCCGCAGCTTGACGTCGGTCTTTATGGCCTCGTGGCGGATCTCTCTTCCGACCTTGCGGTAGTTCTGATAGCGGGCCGGATCCAAGAGGCCGCTCTCGATCGCCGCGCGAACGGCGCAGCCCGGCTCCGAGCCGTGCGCGCAATCGCGGAACTTGCACTGCGCCGCGATGGCCTCGATGTCCTCGAATGCGTGCGCCAGCCCCGCTTCTCCTTCCCACATGAGCACGGTCCGCATGCCCGGGGTGTCGAGCAGCATCCCTCCGCCGGGCAGCGACACGAGATGGCGCGAGGTCGTCGTGTGGCGCCCGCGGTCGTCCTCGCGGATCCCCCGCACGCGCATCACGTCTTCTCCCAGGAGGCGGTTCACGATGGACGACTTGCCGACCCCGGAGGATCCGACGAGCGCGACGGTGCGCCCGGGGCCGAGATACGGCGCGAGCACGTCCAGCCCGCCAGCCTCGACCGCGCTCGTGACCTGCACGGTGACGCCGCGCACCGCGTCGGAGAGGCTCTCGAGCAGTGGCGCACGATCCTCACAGAGATCCGCCTTGCTCAAGACCACGACCGGCTCGGCTCCACTCTCCCAGAGGAGCGCCAGGTAGCGCTCCAGGCGCCGCGGGTTGAGATCGCGGTTCAGCGACTGTACGAGGAAGATCGTGTCCACGTTCGACGCGATGACCTGTTCCGCGGTCCGATTGCCCGCTTCCTTGCGGGAGAACTTGGTCTTACGTTGGAGTACGCGGTGGACGACCGCGGGACTCCCGTCCTCGTTCGATGGGGGCACCCGCGCCATGACCCAGTCGCCGGTGCAGGGCGCCGCGGCCCCCTCGCCGGCGATCTCGTGGCGCAGCCGTCCGGCCAGCTCGGCGCGCCAGGTGCTCGCGGCCCCCGCGACCTGGTAGCTCCCACGCTGCTCCTCGATGACGCGCGCGGGGATCAACTCTTCGTCGTTCGCGCGATCAACCTGTGCTTCGAAGAATGAATTCCAGCCGAGTAATTCCAAGCGAGTCACGTTCGTCTCCCGTGAATGGGACCGGCCGACCCCGGCGCCCGATCGATCGGCGCGCGAAATCTCCTAGTCCGTTATTTAGTTCGTGGAGAAGCCGGCGTACGAGACGGCCGGGAGGCGAGCGTGAAGACTCGGCCTAGCGGCCGGAGGCGGCTCCTGGGAGCACAATGGCGGTCGTCATGGTCACACCCTCCATCGTTGGGGGGTTCTGCGCGGTCCAGAGCGGGCACCTTGGACCCGAATCAAGATAGCCAGCCTTCAAGGGAGCGTCAAGCTCTCCGCCGAGATTCTCCCTATTCCCCTAGATGCACGAGCTTCGCGCTGGAGACGGCGCCGCGGATCTCGGCCCGGACGATGTAGATGCCGCGCGCGAGAGTCGCCCCGGAGTCATGGCGTCCATTCCAACGGAGCGTTCGGAGGCCGGAGGTCGACGCTCGCGTCCCGCTGCCGGCGCCGCGGCCGTCCAGCCGACCAGATCGAGATCCGCTGAATCCGAGGTCTCTTCCGCGTGGGCCGCGGACTGATCGCCGCTCGTGGCGTCGGGAGCGGCGACCGTGCGAAGTCCGGCGTCGTGGATGTGGGTCGACAGGCGATCGGTGAGAACGGGCCGCGCCGGATCGCGCGTGTCGATCACCGCCACGCCCTGGTCGTCAAAGGAGCCGAGGTAGGCCACTCCGCGAGCGGCGTCCATCGCGACGTTCGAGTACTGCCCGGCCACCCAGGGTGCAGAGTGCCGACCAACGACATGTGGCGCCCGCCGCGCGCGCCGGAGGAGCCGTCGAGGAGAGGAGAAGCGCCGCGGTGAGCCAGACGACGAACAGGGAGGCAGGCGCTCGCTTCGGAAGTGTCATGAGGATCTCCCACCGGCGTGGGCGGAATGAGGGCCCGGGGAGTCGGCCGGAAGCGACGGACACGGCAACGCGCGCATTGTAGCCCAAAACGATGAATCCCCAGCGCATTCCCGGCGAATGACGCCGAGCCGTACCTCTCCCAAAATCCCCGCTTTACTACGGTGGGAGCCGGCAACATGCTCCACGGGGTGAGCCTCTGGTCTGGGAGACTGCTATCGCGGGGTTCACTCACTACATTTTTCAGAGCGAAGGAGAGGTCCCATGACCACGGCTCAAAAAGAGCGGCACCTGACCACGATCGAGACCGAAGACGGAACGCAGATCTACTACAAGGACTGGGGGCGCGGACAACCTGTGGTCTTCAGCCACGGCTGGCCGCTGAGCGCGGACGCCTGGGAAGACCAGATGGTGTTCCTGGCCGCCCAGGGATACCGCTGCATCGCGCATGACCGCCGGGGCCACGGCCGGTCGAGCCAGCCCTGGAACGGCAACGAGATGGACACTTACGCCGATGACCTCGCCACCCTCACCGAAACGCTCGACCTGACGAACGCGATCCACGTGGGGCACTCCACCGGAGGCGGCGAAGTCGCCCGATACATCGGCCGCCACGGCACGAAGCGTGTCGCCAAGGCGGTGCTGATCGGCGCGGTGACGCCGCTGATGCTGAAGACGCCCGCCAATCCCGGTGGCCTGCCAATGGAGGCTTTCGACCAGATCCGCGCCGGCGTTACAGCCGACCGCGCCCAGTTCTTCAAAGATGTCTCGGCGCCTTTCTACGGAGCCAACCGGCCGGGCGCCCAGGTTTCGCAGGGTCTGCGCGACTCGTTCTGGCTCCATGGGATGCAGGCCGGGTTCAAAGCCGTGATCGACTGCATCAAGGCGTTCTCCGAGACGGACTTCACCGAGGATCTGAAGAAGATCGACGTGCCGACGCTCATCATGCACGGCGACGACGACCAGATGGTCCCGATCGGCGCCTCGGCGATGCTTTCGGCCAAGCTGGTCAAGGGCTCCACGCTGAAGATCTATCCGCGCCAGTCGCACGGCATGTGCTCGACGCACAAGGACGTGATCAACGCGGATCTGCTCGCGTTCTTCAAGGAATAGGAAATCAGGACATCCATGCCCGCCCGGTCCAGCGCCTCCGAGTTCCGGATTCGAAGAGCCTCCGGCGAACAAGACGCGGATCTCATCGCGCCTCTCTTCGACTCCTACCGCCAGTTCTACGACAAGCGGGCCGACCCGGAGCGGGCGCGGGCGTTCATCAGGGATCGCCTGAAGGCCGGCGAGAGCGTGATCTTCCTGGCCGAGGGCGCGCCGGGCGAGGTGTTGGGCTTTGTGCAGCTATACCCGTCGTTCTCTTCGGTGGAGGCACGCCCCCTCTGGGTGCTGAATGATCTGTACGTTGCTTCGAGCGCGCGCCGCCTCGGAGTCGGGCGCGCGCTCATGGAAGCCGCCCGCCGGCACGCGGTTCAGACCGGCGCGACGAGGCTGACATTGGAGACCGTGGCGGATAACCGTGCGGCCTGGACGCTCTACGAGTCTCTGGGCTACGTGTGCCACGAGCCATCCACGCGGTTCTACACGTTGGAATTGGGGGAATAGAGGGTAGGACGCGCCACGCCGTTGACCTCGCGCTGACTTACCCTTCCAACGCCTGGCGCAGATCCTCGATCAGATCGTCTGGGTGCTCGAGGCCGATCGAAAGCCGGAGCAGGTCGTCGGGGGTCGTTGTGTCGGGGCTTTCGACCGAGACGCGGTGCTCGAGCAGGCTTTCCACGCTGCCCAGGCTGGTCGCGTTGCGGAACAAACGCACGCGGCCGGCCAGGCGTAGCGCCCGCTCCCGCCCTCCGCGCACGCGAACGGAGAGCATCGCGCCGAACGCGCTCATCTGACGTTTCGCGATCTCGTGCCCCGGGTGCGCCGCCAGGCCCGGGTAGTGCACGGAGAGAAGGCCCGGATGCGTCTCCAAGGAGCGCGCGACCGCGAGCGCGTTGGCGGATTGCTTTTCCACGCGGCAGGCCAGGGTGCGAAGTCCGCGGAGCACCAGCCACGAAGCGAACGGGGATGCGACGGGCCCCAGGATGTGCCGATTGTGCTCGACGCGCTGCGTCATCTCGTCCTTCTCGCGAAAGATCAAAGCCCCGCCGTGCACGTCGGCATGGCCCCCCAGGTATTTGGTCGACGAGTGGAGAACCACGTCCGCGCCCAACTCCAGAGGACGCTGGAGGGCGGGCGTTGCGAACGTGCCGTCGACCAGGACGCGGGCGCCCGCCTTCCGCGCCTCTCCGACGATGGCGCGGAGATCCAGCACCTGAAGCAGCGGATTGGTCGGAGTCTCGGTCCAGAAGAGGCGCGTGCTCGGGCGAATCGCGGCCCGCATCGACTTGAGATCTGTCATGTCCACGAAGGACGCTTCCAGTCCCCAGCGCGGCAGGTACTCGAGCGCCATCGTGCGGAACGCGTAATAGATGTCGCGGTGAAAGAGGACGTGGGAGCCGGGCTCGACAGCCTGGAGATAGGCCGCGCCCGCGGCCACGCCGGACGCGAAGGCGAGCGCTGCCTGCCCTCCCTCAACCAATGCGAGAGCTTCCTCGAGGCGGCTCTGCGTTGGGTTCGACTCGCGGATGTAGAGATGGCCGGCGCGACGCTCGCCGGCAGGACCGTGCTCGAAGGTGGTGGAGAGATGGACCGGCGGCGCGATGGCCCCGGTCAGCGAATCGGGATCTCCGGCGGCATGGACGGACAGCGTTTCGAACCGCATCGGCCCATGCTGCCGCGCCGGGGGACGGCGTTCAAGTAGTTCCTCAGGTTGCGCTGGCCGCATCGCAAAGGCCGCCGGATCGATTAATATCTTTCGAAGGTCGGGGGGCCTGCTGCTCAACGAAACATCGACGAGTGAGGTAGACGATGCAAGCATACCGCGCAATCAGATTGACGCTTCTGGCCCTGCTTCTCGCGGCGGGAGCAGCCCAAGCCCAAACGGCGGTAAAGCCGGGCTTCAACATGTTCACCGTCCAGCAGGACATCGATATCGGCCGGCAATCGGCGGGGCAGATCGAAGGTCAGCTCCCGATGGTTACCAACTCGGCCGTCACGCAATACGTCTCCCGGCTGGGCTCGAAGCTGGCGGCCCACGCGCCGGGATCGAAATACCCCTACCAGTTCAAGGTCGTGAATCTCTCCGACATCAACGCCTTCGCGCTGCCGGGCGGCTTCGTGTACGTCCACCGGGGCCTGATCGAGCGGGCGAGGACGGAGGGGGAGCTGGCGGGGGTCATGGCCCACGAGATTGCCCACGTGGCGCTTCGGCATCAAACCAATCGGGTTTCGAGGGCCTACCTGGCCCAGACCGGGGTGGGGATCCTCGGCGGGCTCTTCGGCTCCAAATCCAGCTCGTCGACACGGAGCGTCGTGAGCGCCGTCGGGGGCTTCGGGCTGAACTCGTTGTTCCTCAAGAATTCGCGCTCCGCCGAGGGACAGGCCGATATCGCCGGGGCGCAGATCATGGCGAAAGCGGGCTACGACCCCATGGACATGGCCCGCTTCTTCGACGTCCTGCGCCAGGAGGCAGGCGGAAATCCGAGCAAGCTCTCCCAGTTCTTCAGCGATCATCCGGCGCCCGCCAACCGGGCCACCCGCATCCGCAGGGAAGCCACCCTCATCGGACCGGTCCGCTCCACGGGATCGGCCGGCAACATCGAGACGGCGCGGGCCACGCTTCGGCGAATGCCGGCGGCTCCGACGATGGCGCAGGTCGCGGCGCGGGGTGGGACGACCACCGCGGCCGGGGGGACCGCCGCCGGCGGCACGACGCAGGCATCCGTCGGACGCCCTTCCTCGCAGTTCCGCGTCTTCCGCCATCCTCAAGGATTTTTCGAGATGGTCTACCCGGACAACTGGCGCGCGTACAGCTCGCCCTCCGGCCTCGGCGTGACGATCGCGCCCACCGGCGGCATCGTGCAGGACACCGGCGGCCGGCAGCGGATCGTATCGGCGGTCATGGTGAATCACTACGTCCCGTTCGACGGTGAGGTCGGGTCGGGCTACCGCGATCCTCAGGGGACTCTCTTCGGCAAAAACTCCCTCGACGAAGCCACGAGCGACCTGGTTCGCCAGATCATGAGCGCCAATCCCCACCTGAAAATCGTCTCCGGCTCCGCGCGCCGCGCCAACATCTCGGGGCGGGGTTCGCTCTCGGTCCAGCTAGCCGGGACACCCGCGACCGGCGTACCGGAGAAGATGACCGTGTACACGCGGGAGCTTGCGGACGGCCACGTGGTCTATGTTCTCGCCCTGGCGCCGAGCCGGGACTACGGCGCGCTCCAACCCACGTTCGACCGCATGGTCAGGAGTCTCACGGTGAACGATCATGCGGCCCATGGCTAAGGA
>JBKJXM010000016.1:0-5889 GCA_046716305.1 Candidatus Eiseniibacteriota bacterium | reverse complement strand
CCTGCGCTGGTCTACAGGCTCTTCTTCGTGATCACCGTGGCGCGGAGGAGGGTGATCGACTCGGTTCCCTGCACGGGCGCCAGGCTGCTCGTCGTGTCAAAGGTGATCCGGACCCCGATCTTCACCTTGTCCTGGACCATGGCCTGCGCCAGGGAGGCCGAGGTCACCTCGGTCGACACGTTCGTGATGTTACCGGGGGTCACGCTCACCGGCACGTTGGCGATGGGCGCGGTGGAGAAGACGTCGGCCGAGTCGGCGGATGTGATGAAGACCAGGAGGTTGGCGCTCGCGCTCCCCGTCGTGTTGTCGAAGGAAGCCCCGATCGCGAGCGTCGCGCTCGAAACTTCGGTCACGTCCCCGATCCCCGGGAGGAGCGAGACCTCTTCGCTGGCCACGTCCACGCTCGTGCTCGGGAGGCCGGCCGGAATCGGTCCGTACGGCCGCGTCACGTCGGCCGGGTCGAGGAAGGAGAGCACGTCCACGGTCAGGATCAGGCTCCGGTCGCCGCAACCGGCGGCGAGCACGGGGAGCAGGAGCAGGCAGGCGATCCAGCGGCGCATCCGAGCCTCCTAGTAGAGCGTGAGGGAGGCGCACAGCTCGGCCGCGCGCGCTTCCTCGATGTTTCGGCTGTGAGTGGCAACCGCGAGATCCAGGCCGACTTTCCCGAAGCGAAGCCCGGTGCCGCCGGTCATCTGCCAACGTCCGTTCGTGTCGCGATACGTGCCGCCGCGCAGGGCCAGCATGCCCAGCCAGCGCTCCACACCCAGGTGGACGGTGGTGCGGAGCTCGGTGTCCACGATGTCGGCGGCCAGGGTCATCGAGCCCGACCGCTTCGCGACGTTCACCGTGACGGTGGCAGGGATGCGGCTGGTGACGTCCACGTCGTTCCCCAGCGTGGTCGTGGTGAACTGGTTCGTCGCATCGTCGTAGACGTGCTGCCGCACCCTCGTCTTCCAGTGAATCTCGCTTCCGATGTCGTTGATCCCCACGCCCACTTCCCAGTTCTCGCAGAAGGCGACCCCGCCCACGTCGGCGCCCGTGCCGTGGCCGGAGCCGCCGTCGCCGCCGATCGAGGAATTCCGGGTCATCACCGCCATGTCGATCGCGACCGGATCGCCGCTGCCAAAGAGCGTGTCGCCCGTGGTCACGCCGCCGGCGCCTCTCAGCGAGCCGTACGCGAGCCCCCAGAAATACTTGGGCGCGGCGCCCAGGTAGAGGGCGCTGGCGCCGTTCCGGCGCGGGTCGTCCGCGCTCGGGTCATCCTGGTCCCCGATGTTTGCGTCGTCAGGCGCCGAATAGAGCGTCCGCACCGTCACGCCCGCCTGCCAGGCAACCGCCGCCTGGGCGACGCCGTCGTCGGTGGTGCCGTAGCGCGTGTTCCCCACGAAGGGCTCGGCGTCCTTGAGCGCCCGGCGAAGCGCCGGGTCCAGCTTGAACTCGTTTCGCACGTGGATCGTCGGGACCACCTGGACGAAGAACTGCTTGATCCCGATCCCGACCGCCATCAGGTGGTAGACGCTGCCATGCTTCCATCCGTCCTCGGGAATCGCGCGGCGCACGTCGTCCAGATCCACCCGCAGCGAGTCGCGCGCCACGAAGATCGAGATGTCTCCGGAGACCTCGTCGGGCTTGGAGAGCGACAGCGTCAGCGGCGGGTTCGACACCAGATTCAGGATCTCGAAGATATTGAAATCGGGGTCGTCCGTATCGAAGGTCGGGTGGTCGTTCGCGTACTGGATCAGTCCGATGGGGAGCGGAATGGAGCGCGAGCTACGCCCCGAGGGAACCCCTCGGAAGGCGATGTTCGCGGTGCGCGAGGCGCTGTTGTCGCTGGTGGCCACCCCTCCCATTCCCAGCCGGCGCGCATCCAACATCTGTGCCTGGGCCGGCGCCGCGAACGAGGCGGCGAGCAGGCAGACCGTGACCAGAGCCACACGTTTCATAGGGACCACCCCTCCAGGAGGCTCCGGGCGACGCCGCCGGGGCCGGAGATCCCCGTTCCGGGAATCTATCGGCCGTTCGCCCGGCAGCTTGAGTGCGGGGACCCCGATTTGACCATAGAAAACACGTGTGATACCTTACCTGATTGCCTTGGAGGAACGTCAGTTAGACGAAAATATGGCTAGCCTGACCGAGCTCCCTAAAAACTACGAACCCGTCGAAGCCGAGAAACGGTGGTACGCCCAATGGGCGGAGCGCGGCTATTTCTGTCCGAACGATTCCGACGCGCCCCCCTTCGTCATCCTGATTCCGCCGCCCAACGTGACGGGGAGCCTCCATTTCGGGCACACCTTCGACCACACCATCCAGGACCTCCTGACCCGCTGGCACCGGATGATGGGCGAGCCGACCCTGTGGCTGCCGGGGACCGACCATGCCGGGATCGCCACCCAGAACGTGGTGGAGAAGCGCCTGGCCGAGCGCGGGCAGACCCGCTTCGACTTGGGGCGCGAAGCCTTCGTGGCCGAGACGTGGAAGTGGAAGGAGACGTACCACCAGCGGATCACCGAGCAGATGAAGCGCCTGGGCGACTCGGTCGACTGGTCGCGCGAGCGCTTCACCATGGACGAGGGGCTGTCGCGCGCGGTGCGCGAGGCCTTCGTGCGGCTCTACCGGAAGGGGCTCATTTACCGCGGAAACCGGATCATCAACTGGTGTCCGCGCTGCCACACGGCGCTCTCCGACGAGGAAGTGAATCACGTCGAGACCGACGGGAAGCTCTACTTCATCCAGTACCCGGTCAAGGGGACGCAGCGCCACGTCACCGTGGCGACCACGCGCCCGGAGACGATGCTGGGGGACGTGGCGGTGGCCGTGCACCCCAAGGACAAGCGTTTCGCTCCGCTCCAGGGGAAAATGGCGGTCCTGCCTTTCATGCGCCGCGAGATTCCCATCATCCGGGACGACACGGTGGATCCCAAGTTCGGCACGGGCGCCGTGAAGGTGACCCCGGCGCACGACCCGGCCGACTTCGAGATGGGGCAGCGGCACAAACTGCCGTCGATCACCGTGATGGACGAGAGCGCGGTGATGAACGAGAACGCGGGGGACTTCAAGGGGCTGACGCGCGAGGAAGCCAGGCGCCGGATTGTCGAGGCGCTCGAGGACCGCGGGCTCCTGGCGCGCGTCGAGCCGCACCGCCACTCGATCGGGCACTGCGACCGCTGCGACACCGTGGTCGAGCCGTACCTCTCGCTCCAGTGGTTCGTGAAGATGAAGCCGCTCGCCGAGCCGGCGCACGCCGCGATCAGCCGCGGGGAGCTGACCATCCTGCCGCGCCGCTGGGAGAAGGTGTATCTCCGATGGCTGGAGGGGATCCGCGACTGGTGCATCTCGAGGCAGCTCTGGTGGGGCCACCGCATCCCGGTCTGGACCTGCGCCGCCTGCAAGCACGAGATCGTCGAAGTCGAGACGCCCACCGCCTGCCCGAAGTGCGGGAGCACGGAGCTGAAGCAGGACGAAGACGTGCTCGACACGTGGTTTTCGTCGTGGCTCTGGCCGTTCTCCACGCTCGGCTGGCCCGAGGAGACGCCGGACTTGAAGCGGTTCTATCCGTCGAGTGTCCTGGTCACCGGACCCGACATCATCTTCTTCTGGGTGGCGCGGATGGTGATGGCCGGGTACGAGTTCATGGGGCGCGCCCCGTTTTCGCAGGTGTACCTGCACGGCATCGTGCGCGACGCCCAGGGGCGGAAGCTGTCCAAGTCGCTCGGCAACTCGTCCGACCCGATCGAGTTGATGGACCGCTTTGGCGCCGACTCGCTCCGCTACACGCTGGTGCTCCTCTCGCCGCAGGGGGCCGACATCCACGGCTTCTCGGACGAGAAGGTGGACCTGGGGCGCCACTTCGCGAACAAGCTGTGGAACGCGTTCCGCCTGGTGCAGCCGCACCTGGACGGTTACGTGCCGGACGACCCGGTCTCCCGCCCCACGCTGCGCGACGAGGACCAGTGGATCCTGAGCGCGCTGGCCTCCACCGACCGCTCGGTGACGCGGAACCTGCGCGTCTACCGGATCGGCGACGCGGCCAAGGACATCTACGATTTCACGTGGAAGGAATTCTGCGATTGGTATCTCGAGATGGCCAAGCCGCGCCTCTACGCCGGGCCGCAGGGCCCCGACGCGCTCGCGGTGCGCTACGTCACGCACACCGTCTTCAGCACGGTGATCCGGCTCCTCCATCCGTTCATGCCGTTCTTGACGGAGGAGCTGTGGCACTCGCTCCCGGGCACCGAGGGGGACGTGATCGTGGCGCCCTGGCCGGCTCCCGCGCGCGGAGCGTCGCATCCCGACGCCGAGGGCCGGATCGCCCTGCTCAAGGAAGTGGTCGGCGTCGTGCGGAATCTGCGGTCGGAGATGAACATTGCGCCGGCCCGGAAGGCGCATATCCGTATTCGCGCCTCGGGGCCGGAGGCCGAGGTGCTCGAATCGCAGCACGACCTGATACTGCTTCTGGGTAGGGGCGAGTCGCTCGAGGTGGGGCCCACGGTGGCCAAGCCGCGTGTCGCGGCCTCGGCCGTGGTGCGGAACCACGAGATCTTTCTCCCTCTCGAGGGGTTGATCGACGTGGGGGTGGAGCGAGCGCGTCTCCAGAAGGAATACGACCGTGTGATCCGCGAATTCGACGTCTCACGCCGGAAGCTCTCGAACGAGGACTTTCTGGGCAAGGCCAAGAAGGACGTGGTGGACCGGGAGCGCGAAAAATTCGAGAACCTGGGATTCACCAAGGAGAAGCTGGAAAAAAACCTGGAGGTGCTCCAGTGAACGTGAACGCCGTGCGCTGCTCGCGAGCCGTCACGCTGTTCCTGGTTGGCGTCGCCGCGTTCGTGCTGGCGCCGGCGCCGAAGGCCCTGTCGCAGGAGGGCGGGACCCGGAACCGCGACCTGGCCGTCACCGTCTACAACGAGAACCTGGGCCTGGTGAAGGACCGGCGGACCGTAACCATCGCGCGCGGCTCGGAGATCGTCTTCACAGGCGTCTCCGCCCAGCTCGATCCGACGTCGGTGCACATCCGGCCGGTGGGGAACACGCCGCTCGAGATCGCGTGGCAGGAGTACCGGAACGACTTCGCCTCGACCGACCGGCTGCTCCAGCGCTACCTGGACCGGAGGGTCGAGGTGCGGATGAAGAGCGGGGAGCCGCGGCGGGGCACGCTCGCCTCCTTCGACGGGGCTTTCCTCGTGCTGCGCGCGTCGGACGGCGCGCTCTCCATGTTGAACCGCGCCGAGCTGCAGGAGGTCGCGCTGGCCCCGGATCCCAGCCTCCCGGCCGCCGGGCCCACGCTGACGTGGCGCGTGCGTTCGGCTCCCAGCGCCTCCGTGCCGGTCGAGGTTTCGTACCTGACCGGCGGCCTCACCTGGCATGCGGAGTACGTGGCCATCCAGGACGAGGCGGGTTCGTCCCTGGAGATCCAGGGATGGGCCACCGTGGAAAACAGCTCGGGCGAGACGTACGAGAACGCGCTGGTCAAGCTGGTCGCGGGCGCCATCCATCGGGCCCCGGGAGGCCCCCGGCCTCCGATGCCCTACGAGACGATGATGCGCGCCGGAGACATGGCCTCCCAGAAGATGGTCGAGCGCGGCTTCTCCGAGTATCACCTGTACGAGCTTCCCGACCACGCCACGCTCGCCAACAATGAAGTGAAGCAGCTCGGGCTGTTCCACGCGCGGGGCGTCAAGTTCGTGCGCAAGTTCGTGTACGATGCGGAGAAGAACGCCGAGCAGGTCATGACCACGCTCGAGTTCCAGAACGAGGCCGCGGCCGGCATCGGCATGCCGCTTCCCGGCGGCATCGTGCTCGTCTATCAGCGTGACCGGGACGGAGCCCTGGAGTTCGCCGGCGAAGACCGCATCAAGCACACCGCGAAGAACGAGACGGCGCGGATCGCCG
>JBKJXM010000015.1:0-6422 GCA_046716305.1 Candidatus Eiseniibacteriota bacterium | reverse complement strand
AACATCGCCTTCGCCCCGAAGATGCTCGGCATGAAGGGCGCCATGGACGAGCGCGTAGAGCGGGCCCTCCGCGGCGCCGCCCTCTGGGACGAGGTCAAGGATCGCCTCAAGCGCAGCGCGCTCGCCCTCTCCGGCGGCCAGCAGCAGCGCCTCTGCATCGCGCGCGCGCTCGCCGTCGAGCCGGAGGTGCTCCTGCTCGACGAGCCCGCCTCGGCGCTCGACCCCACCGCCACCGCGAAGATCGAGGAACTGATCCTCGAGATTAAAACCACGGTGACGGTCGCGATCGTGACGCATAATATGCAGCAGGCGGCGCGCACCTCCGACCGCACGGCGTTCATGCTGAGCGGCAAGCTGATCGAGGAAGGCCCGACGCGGAATCTCTTCACGTCGCCCAGCGAGAAGCTGACCGAGGACTACATCACGGGACGATTTGGATGAGCGGCGCGGCCGCTCTCGCCGAGTCGCGAGGGGAAATGGAACGACACTTCCATCAGGATCTCGTTTCACTTCAAGATAGGCTGGGCGAGATGGCCGCGCGGGCGGAAACCGCGCTCACCAAGGGCATGGAGGCGCTCAAGCGCCGCGACTCGTCCCTGGCCCGCGAGGTGATCGACGAGGACATGGCCATCGACAGGCTCGAGCTGGATGTCGAGCGCCAGTGCCTCGATTTCCTGGGGCTACAGCAGCCGGTGGCCCGCGACCTGCGCTTCATCGTCGCCGCCATCCGGGTTTCGACTTATCTCGAGCGGATCGGCGACCACGCGGTGAACATCGCGCAGAGCGCGCTCAAGGTGGCCGGCCTACCCCAGGCGGACCGGCTGGAAGACGTCTCCACCATGGCCGAGCGAACCATCGCGATGCTGCGGGATGCGGTCTCCGCGTGGCTCAATCACGACGCCGCCATGGCCCGCCGTGTCTGCGCGCGCGATGCCGATATCGACACGCTGAAGGCGCAGATCTTCGCGAAGTTCTCGACGCTGATGGTGCACGATCCCACGTTCGTGCCGCGCGCCCTGGAGCTGGTGCTGGCGAGCCGGAATCTGGAGAGGGTCGCGGACCTGGCGACGAACATCGCCGAGGAGGCGATCTTCGTGACCGAGGCTCGGGTGATCAAGCACCACGCGGACGAGAAGCCGGTCGACACCCGCTAGCTACGAGCGAATACGCCGCACCGTAATCCGCAGCACCGCTGAAATCACCGTGACGATCAGCACCAGAACCAACGCTCCCGTCCACGCCTGCCGGTTCCAGTCGTCGTACGGCGCCCGCGCGTAGTCGTAGATGAAAACGGGCAGCGTCGCGATCGGCTGATCCAGATGCGTGGACCAGAAGCGGTTTCCGAGCGCGGTAAAGAGGAGCGGCGCGGTCTCCCCGGCGGCCCGGGCCACCGAGAGCATGCTCGCCGTGACGATGCCGGCGCGCGCGGCCGGCAGCACCACCTGCATCATCACCTTCCAGCGGGGCGCTCCCAGCGCGAGGGCGCCGTGCCGGTAGGACTGCGGGACCAGCCGGACCATTTCCTCGGTCGAGCGGATGACGGTCGGAAGCATGAGGATCGCGAGCGCGGCGCTCCCCGCGATGGCCGAGAAGCGGCCCATGGGAACCACGACCAGCCCGTACGCCACCACGCCGATCACGATCGACGGCACGCCGCTCAGCACGTCGGCGACGTAGCGCACAATGGGGGCCACCTTGCCGCGGCCGAACTCCGCGAGATAGATCCCGGCCATGATCCCGATCGGGAGCGCGAGCGCCGCCGCGCCGCCCACGACGATCAGCGTGCCCACGACGGCGTTGGCCATCCCGCCTCCGGGCTCGCCCACCGGCGTCGGCATGTGCACGAAGAAACCCCAGCTGAGCGCGTGGCGCCCCTTTTCGATCAGATGGAACAGGATCAGCCCCAGGGGAAGCACGATGATGGCCGCCGCCAGATAGCAGGACGCGAGCACGACGCGGTTCGTCACCGTGCGGCGGATCCGCGTGAAACGGGGCATCGGGTCCTGCCAGGTCGGCGGGCCGCTGCCCTGTGGCGCCTTCAACCCGCCCGCCGGCATCACGCCGCCCCCGCGACGTCGCGCCGCCCGCCCGTCGTGATCATGACGAGGAAGCGCGCGAGAGCATTGACCACCAGGGTCAGCACGAAAAGAACGAGGGCGATCTGGACGAGCGCCGAGAGATATATCTCGGTGGTGGCCTCGGTGAACTCGTTCGCGATGATGCTGGCCATGGTCGCGCCGGGATCGAGCAGCGAGAGCGAGATGCGGTTGGTGTTCCCGATGACCATGGTGACCGCCATCGTCTCCCCCAGCGCGCGTCCCAAGGCGAGGATGACCGCGCCAAGGATCCCGGGGCGCGCCGCGTCCAGCGTGACCCCGATCGACTCGGCGCGCGTCGCCCCCAGGGCCAGCGAAGCCTCGCGAAGTGAGCGCGGCGTGGCCAGGAGGACTTCGCGCGAGATCGACACGATGGTGGGGAGGATCATGATCGCGAGGACGATCCCGGCGTTCAGCATCCCGATCCCGAAAGGATAGCCGCGGAAGAGCGGCAGAAATCCAAAGTGTTGGATCAACCAGGGCTCGACCAGCGTGCGGAGGAACGGGGCCAGGACGAAAAGTCCCCAGATGCCGAAGACGATGCTGGGGATGGCGGCGAGAAGCTCCATGACGAACGACGTGATGGCGCTCAGGCGACGGCCGGCCAGCTCCGCGAGGAATACCGCGGCCCCGATTCCCAGCGGGACCGCCATCAGGAGGGCCAGGAGCGAGGAGACCAACGTGCCGTAGACGTACGGCAGCGCCCCGAACTCGTCGCGGACCGGATCCCACTCGGTGCGGACCAGGAACCCCCAGCCGATGGTGCGGATGGATGGGAGCGCGCCGCGCACCACCTCGTAAACGATGAGGGCGACCACGATGAAGACGACCGCCGCGGCCCCCGTCAGGGCCGCCTGGTACACGTGGTCGAGCGAAAAGCCGCGGCTCCCGATGATGCGCCGTGGGAGCACGCGGCTCTGGTCCTTAGGCTTCATTTAGCGGCGAGCACCGGCTTTCCGCCCGCTGTCAGTTTCTCCACATTGGCGTGATTCAGCTGGATGACTTCCTCCGGCAGCTTGGCGTAGCTGAGCTCCTCCACCACCTGCTGCCCATCCGACATCGCCCACTCGAGGAACCCGGCCAGCGCTTTCCCCTTCTTCACGTCCGGCACTTCCTGGTAGACGAGGAGATACGTGAGACCCGCGATGGGATATGCGTCCGGCGAGGCGGAATTGACGATGGGCGTGCGAACGTCCCGCCCCAGCTCCAATGCGAATCCGCGCACCGCCGAGGTCGTGGAGGCCAAGGAGGGCGCGACGAACTGGCCGGACGCGTTCTGGACGCTCACGACGGGCAGATTGTTCTGCTCCGCGTACGCCAGCTCGACATAGCCGATCGAGCCGGGCGACTGGCGGATCGTTCCGGTGACCCCCTCGTTCCCCTTGCCGCCGACGCCGGCCGGCCAGGCGACCGACGTGCCGGCGCCCACCTTGCTCTTCCACTCCGGGCTGATCGCCGACAGATAGGTGACGAAGATGTTGGTCGTGCCGCTCCCGTCAGAGCGATGCACGGGGAGCACGGTCGAGGCGGGGAGGGTGACCCCGGGATTCGCCGCGGCGATCTTGGGATCGTTCCACTTCTTGATCCGGCCCATGAAGATGTCGACGATCGCCGCCGAGGTGAGATTGATCGGCTGCGTCGCCTCCGGGAGGTTGTACGCGAGCACGACCGCGCCAGCGACGGTCGGGAAATGGATCACGGGACGCGGCATCTGCTGGAGCAGCGTGTCCGCGAGCGGCGCGTCGCTCGCTCCGAAGTCCACGGTGCCCGCCCTGACCTGCTGAATGCCGCCGCCCGATCCGATCGACTGGTAGTTGATCTGCACGCCGGTCTTCTGGCGGTAAAGGTCGAACCACTTCGAATAGAGCGGATACGGGAATGTGGCGCCGGCGCCGGTGAGCGTGACGACTTCGCCGTTCGTGCTCCCGCTCTTCTGGGAGCAGGCCGTAGGCGCGATCGCGATGGCGAGGAGCAGCGCCGCGGCCAGCCAGGTTCTATGTCGCATCATCATGTTCCTCCTGCGTTCCCCCCAGCCCGCGTCTCGGGCGGGGCCATCGTGAAGCGGCGCCCCGAATGCGGGGCGGTTACCGCGCCGCGAAGATCGGCTTCCCGCCGACGCGCAAGAGCATAAGCGAAGCCTGGTTCACCTTCACGACTTGTTGCGGGAGCCGGGCATAGTCCAGCGTCTCGGCCACTTCCTGCCCTTCGCTGTTCGCCCAGCGGATGAAATCGGCCAGCGCCGCCGCCTTGGCCGGGTCCTTCTGGTCGCGGTACACGAGCAGGAAGGTGAGGCCCGCGATCGGATAGCCGTCCAGAGCGGGCGAGTTCACGATCGGCATCCGGACGTCCTTGGCGAGCGCGGCCGCCGCGCCCTGCGCCGCCGCGGTGGTCGACGCCAGGGTCGGCTCGATGAAACGTCCCGACAGGTTCCGAACGTGGGCGACGGCCAGCTTATTGTGCTTCGCGTAGGCCAGCTCCACGTAGCCGATCGAGCCCGGCGTCTGGCGCACCAGACCCGCGACGCCTTCGTTCCCCTTGCCGCCGATGCCCACGGGCCAGGAGACCGAGGTGTTCGCGCCGACCAGCGACTTCCACGGGCGGCTCACGGCCGACAGGTAGGTCGTGAAGATGTTCGTCGTGCCGCTACCGTCGGAGCGGTGAACGGGGAGGATCGGCGCTGTCGGGAGCGCCATGCCCGGGTTGGCCACCGCGATCGCCTTGTCGTTCCACATGGTGATCTTGCCCAGGTAAATGCCGGCGACCGCCTCCGGCGTGAAACGGATCGGCTGGCTCACGTCGTCCAGGTTGTACGCGAGCACCACGGCGCCCGCCACCGTCGGGAAGTGGATCACCGCGCGGGGCATTTCCTTGAGCCGCTGGTTCGACAGCGCGGCGTCGGTCGCGCCGAAGTCGACGGTTCCGACCTTTACTTGTTGTATCCCGCCGCCCGAGCCGATCGACTGGTAGTTGATCTTCACGCCCGTTCTCTCCTTGTACATGTCGAACCACTTGGAGTAGATCGGGTAGGGAAACGTCGCGCCGGCGCCCGTCAGCGTCACTTTCGATTGGGCGGAGGCCGTGCCGGGCATGACGGCCAGCCCGGCGAGGATCGCCAGGGCGATCCGGATCATGAGGTTGTGCATTTTGAGAGTCATCGTTTCTCCTTTGCGGAGGTCAGGGCTTGGCGAAGCGCCAATAAAATGTGAGGCGGGCCTGGAGATCGTGATGGCGGGGAGCGGTCGCGGTGCCGCGCGCGCGGTACTGCGCCATCTCCACGTTCGGCATCACGTGCACGTCCTTGTGCGGCTCCCAGTCGATTCCCGCGATGTAGAGCTCCTGATCGATCCGGTTGGCCGCGCGGGTGTTCGGCTGCCACCGGTCGTACCGGGCGAAGGCGCCGATCTTGTCCGTCGCCTTCATGCGCCCGAATACGGAAAAGCCGAAGGGCTCGGCGTTCCGGCCGGTCGCGACGTGGTTGATCCGGTCGACGACCTCGGCGCCCAGCGCGGCGCGCCGGAATTCATAGCCGGCGAACACCTTGTACGTCACGCGGTCGCGTCCGTTCCCTCCGGTGAATCCCTCGTAGTCCACGTAGGGCTCGATGCGGAGGTCCTCGATCGGCCGGAGGGGGAGCGCGAAATAGGCCCGCTTGTAGCGGTTGTCTTCCGGTCTCTGTCCCGTGCCGTTCCCGAGGAGCGCGTTGTACCCGATCCGGTGCGCGTCATCCACGAACCCGCGGAGCTGAACGCCAATGTCGGAGCTCGAGGCGACGCCTCGGAAGTCGGCGATGGTCTTCTCGATCGAGCGGTACCCCCAGAACTCATCGGCCGACTCGAAGGTGGGTGTGTTCACCATGCCGAAGAGGAAGTTGCCGCGCGGGATCACGTCCTTGACCTGCACGTAGGCGGCCTTGACGTAGACACCGATCTTGGCGCCCGACGTCAGCTCCCTGCTGTCGGCCTCCAGGCGGAAGCGCGAGGAGACGCGGATCGAGAGGTCGTTGTCGACCTGGAAGTAGACCCGCCGGATCTGGATTCCGTTCAGGTCCCTTCCGATCACGCGGGGCAGACCGTTCGCGAACGTCGATCCGTCGATGTTCACGCGCGCGGTGTCGACTCCCGACGCGTTGTAGCTGTGTCCCGGATCGCCCGTCACGTTGTAGTAGTAGTCCCCGAAGATCAGCCCGCTGACCCGTCCCCGGGGGAAATCCGGATCCGTGGCCGGAACCGGCGGGGGCGTTTGGCCAAAGGCGGGTGCCGCTGCGGCCAGCATCAGCGCGGTCAGCCACATGTGAATCCGATTCATCATCGCTCCTCGTGACGCCGG
>JBKJXM010000014.1:0-2962 GCA_046716305.1 Candidatus Eiseniibacteriota bacterium | reverse complement strand
GAGTGGCGATCAGCACGGCATCCACGCAGTCGTCGGCCAGCAGATCGTCCACGCTGGAAACGCACTGGAGATGCGGGAAGCTCTCGCGCGCTTTGGCGAGGTTGTCGTCGCTCGGATCGCAGACGGTGATCCCATCGCATTTACGGCTCGCGATGAGATTCCGGATCAGATTAGGTCCCCAGTAGCCGCAGCCGATCACGCCAACGTGCATCGTCCCCTCCCCGTGTTCCCCGCTCCGAAAGCCCGCTCAGTACCCGCCGCGGCCTCGGACCATGGCCGGGATTGTCTGGGCAATCAGCCACAGATCCCGGCCGACACTTCCCTGATGCGCGTAGTGCAGATCCAGGATGACCA
Organism: Candidatus Eiseniibacteriota bacterium; assembly: GCA_046716305.1. Classification (GTDB taxonomy): domain Bacteria; phylum Eisenbacteria; class RBG-16-71-46; order SZUA-252; family SZUA-252; genus DASQJL01. The sequence continues at coordinate 2,608 of JBKJXM010000014.1, read as the reverse complement.
TCTCGTCGAACGTCACGTGGCTCCGCGCGGTGACCTGCCAGAGGCCGGTACACCCCGGGATCACGTCCAGCCGGCGGCGCTGCCAGGGGCGGTACAGCTCCCACTCGTACGGGAGGCAGGGGCGCGGCCCCACCAGGCTCATCTCCCCCTTCATCACGTTCCACAACTGCGGCAGCTCGTCGAGCGAGAAGGATCGGAGCCACCCACCCACCGAGGTGACGCGCGGATCGCTGGTGAGCTTGTAGATCTTGGTCCCGTCGGCGCTCACGGAAGCGGCGGCGCCGTTCCGGATGTAGGCGTCGAGGTACTCGCGGTGGATGCTGGGATCGTTGCCGGCCGCCATCGTGCGGAACTTGTACATGGTGAACCGGCGCCCAAAGCGGCCGACCCTCTCCTGGCGGTAGAAGATCGGTCGCGGAGAAGAGAACTTGACCGCGATCGCAATGGCCGCCAGGACCGGCGCCAAGACCACGAGGCAGGCCGTGGACCCGGCCAGGTCGATGAAACGGCGGAGAATGGCTTCGGGGCCCGCCAGGTCCGGCCTCCGAAAGCGCATGGCCGGCACCCCCTCCACGTCGCCGATCGCGGCCCGGCCGCTCACGACGTGGAACTGGTTCGACACCACGACCACGTCGGCGCGCGCGTCGAGACAGGCGAACGCGGTGTCGAACACTTCCTCGAGCGGGCGCCCTTCCGGCTCGATCATGACCTCGCTGTAGCCGTGTGACGAAACCAGGTCGCGCGCGCGATCGGGGGCGGTGGACGACAGCGAACGCAGATGAATCACGCGCGAACGGCCCACGACTTCCTCGAGATCGGTCACGAGGCGCTCGGCGCGCTCCGTGTCCCCCAGAACCAGGACGGGCCCGCGCGACAGCCGCGGGTACAGGCGGCGCGCCAGCGGCCGCGCCACCGCCATGCGTCCCGCCGTCAGGAGCAGCAGGGTCGCCGGAAGCGAGAGCCCGACGGCGAGCCGGCTCGCGAACGGAACCTCGATCTTGAGTGAGAAGGCGAGGAGGTGCATGAGCACCCACGCGGGAAGCGCGGCCCCGAGCACCCTGAAAAGCTGACGCGCCACAGAGACCATGGCGCGCGGCTCGTAGGCTTCGCGCGCGCTCAGGAACGCGACCCAGAGAACCGCGCCTATAAAAATCAGCGCGGTGCCGCCGGGCGTGGCCGCGGATGCGAGCAATCGCTCAGGGGAATAGCGAACGAGGGCGGTGAGAACGAACGCCGCGGAGACTGCGATGAGGTCCACGGCGATGGCGACGGTCACGGCGGTGCGGTGGGCCGCCGGCGACGCGGGAGGGACTCCGGCGCCAGGACGCGGACCATCCATCGCGGCCGCCGCGTCCGGATGGCGATCCGGCGCGCGATTGCGCGTGGCGAATCCTTTCAGAGTCAGTGCGGTCCTCCCGGCGGGGTGTTGCCGCCGTGTCGGAGTGCGGACCACATCGGGGGGCCTTCCCTGCCCCGCCACGAAGCGCAGTGAATCAGTCTAACGCTATGGAGTCAATGCTTATTCAGTTGGGGCACTTGAGCTAAGCCGAACGACTTGACGCCCTGGATCACCTGTTCCAGATGCGCCGGCGACAGCTCCGCGTACATCGGAAGGGAGAGACACTCGTTGGCCCAGGCCTCGGATTCCGGAAAATCCCCGCGGTGGTGCCCCAACCCCGAATAAGCGTCCTGGAGGTGCACCGGGACGGGGTAGTGGAGCCCCGTCTGCACCCCGCGCTCGTTCAGGTGGGCTCGGAGCGCCTCGCGCTGCTCCGATCGCACCACGTAGAGATGGCAGACGGACTGGCACCCGTCGGCCTCCACCGGGAGCCGCACGCCGGCGTCCGCCAGATGCTCGCCGTAGGTCGCCGCGTGGGCGCGCCGCGCCTTGTTCCAGGCGTCCAGGTGGCGCAGCTTCACGGCGAGCACCGCGCCCTGGATCCCCTCGAGGCGGGCGTTGTAGCCCACCTCCGCGTGGCGGTAGCGCTCGGTCTGCCCGTGGTCGCGCAGGCGGCGGATGCGGGCGGCCAGCTCGTGGTCGTTGGTCGCGACCGCGCCCCCTTCGCCGTAGGCGCCGAGATTTTTCCCCGGGTAGAACGAAAAGCAGGCCGCGCGGCCCAGCGAGCCGGCGCGGCGACCGTGATAGCGCGCCCCGTGCGCCTGACAGGCGTCCTCGATCACCGGGATCCCCGCCTCCGCGGCGAGGCCCAGGATCGGGTTCATGTCGGCGGGCTGGCCGTAGACGTGGACCGGCAGGATCGCGCGCGTGCGGTTGGTGATCGCGGCCGGAAGGAGCGCCGGGTCCAGGTTCCCCGTGTCGCGCCGCACGTCCACGAACACCGGGCGCGCGCCCACGTGGGAAACCGCCTCCGCCGTGGCGATGAAGGTGTGCGCGGGGACGATCACCTCGTCCTCCGAGCCCACGCCCAGCGCCAGGAGCGTGAGCTGGATGGCCGCGGTGCCGTTGTTGATCCCGACCACTTCCTCCACGCCCAGGAACTCCGCGAAGTCGTCCTCGAAGCCTTCGACGGCGGGGCCGAGAACGAACGCTGTGCTCTCGATCACCTCTTGGATGGCTTCATCCACTTCGTCGCGAATTGTCCGGTAC
>JBKJXM010000013.1:0-6888 GCA_046716305.1 Candidatus Eiseniibacteriota bacterium | reverse complement strand
CCGCGGGAGGTCAGGGAGTCTGCGGAGCGTGGCCACGCCTTCGAGGACTAACCACTAACAGTATCTTCAACCCGGTGCAAATAACCTGGGGGGCGCCTAACGGAGCCCCCCTTGCCTTTGTGGTGGCGCAGCCGGACTGCTTGGGCAGGGACGAAGGGCTATTCGTAACGCGGGCAGGGAAAGGGGCTACTTAGCGGAGCCAGGCTCCCTCGGAGGTTGCGGCTCCCAGGAGAATGACGGCGCCGACGGCGAGTGCCGCCAGGGAACGTATGCCACGCGGACGTGATCGGTCGGCGTCGGCCGTATCCGTACACCCATTGTGGAAGGCGCGCCGCGCCTTGCCGCCCTCGTTAGCATTCCAAGATGTGATCACAGGCGTTTGCAGCCGCTTCGCGTCCATGCGATCCCTCCGTACAAGCCCCCATCCCACGCCGTGGGACACCCCGGGGCAAGATCGGTGCCGGGGCAGGTGCTGTTCCGGCTCGACGCCCGCCCCTTCCGCGCGTCGCTGGATCAGGCGGTCGCGGTGCTCGAGCGGGACCGCGCGCGCGCCCGAAGCGCGTGGTCGGAAATGCGGCGCGCCGAGCGGCTGTACGCCGAGAACGTGCTGTCGCAATCGGAGTGGGACCAGAAGCGGCCGACGCCGAGGCGATGGCGGCGACCGTGCGCGCCGATTCGGCCGCGGTCCAGACCGCGCGGCTGAATGTCGAGTTCGCTTTTGAAGGGCGGTGCCATAATGGACCGCGTGCGGCGGGCGGCCCGATTCCGCGGGCATGTACGGAGTCTGCTGGCCGAGCCCGGGGCCATGGCGAGTTCTAATCGGGGAGTCAAGAATCACGTAAGTGACGCGCCCGCCTATGCCGATACGTAGTTAGAGCGGGTTCCGGCGCGCCCGCTTCGCTTCTGCTGGCGCTGCCGGTCCAGATCGGTTACGCTACCGGTACGGAGTCGTCAAATCTTCCCCCTGGAGGGTCTCGTTGACCCTGACCTTCATCTTCGTCGCGTTAGCGATCGGCATCGTTCAATCGAGCTTCTTCGAGTGGGCGTTTCATCGATATTGGCTGCACCGGCCTTGGCTCCCCAAGGACTGCTTCACCAGCCACACGCTGATCCATCACCAGCTCTGCAAATACGACGACACGTTCCACGCCGAGGAAGAAGAGCAGCACGAGGCGCTGACCTTCACCTGGTACGCGGGACCCATCCTGGTCGCGATCAACACCGCGCCCTGGGCCCTGATCTCCTGGATCGTCTTCAGCCTCTCCGGAGCGCAGCTTCCCTACGTGGCGTTCTGTATCACCTTCGCGGCCACCATGGGCGTCTACTACCTGGGGTACGAGGGGACGCACTTCCTCATGCACAAGCCGACGTTCGCCTGGATCGAGCGGTCGTGGCCGTTCAAGTGGATCGAGCGCCACCACCGCATCCATCACGTGCGGATGAACCGGAATCTCAACGTGCTGCTTCCGCTCGCGGATTACGTGCTCGGAACGTTAGTGACGGAGATGCCGGCCGTGGGAGCCACGCCGCGCGCGGCGCGCCAGATGGCGCGGCGCCATAGCCGGTTCGGCCGCGAGCTTCTGGAGCGGACGCCGAAGCTGGTTCCCGGACAGGAACAGGCACTGACGAAAGGAGGAGCCATTGGGAAGCAGGAGACCGTCATTCTTGAAGCGAGAGAAGGAGCGGAAACGCCTCACCCGGGCGAACGACAAGCGTGAGGCCAAGCGGGCCAAGAAGACCGCCCGCAACGATGAGAACTCCACCGCCGAGGCTACCGAAATGATGGCCGAGACGGACGAGCTCACCATCGAGAGCAACGAGACCAACGGCGCGGCCGAAGGAGCCAACGGCTCGGCCGAAGAGACACCGCCCTCCACGCACTGATCTCCGCGTAGTCCCTCCCGGACTGCTCCCCGCACCGTGATCCGTCGAGGAGTTGCCAGGCTTCGGCCGCGCCCGCGGCCCCGCTGGTCTATCCTCATGCCATGCTCCCTACTACCATTTCTGGAAAGCCGCGCGGCCTGGCGTTGACGCTGGGTTGGCGGCGCGTGCTGTTCACGCTGTCTTTTTCGATTGTCGTCGGCCTGCTGATCAGCGTCCACGTGGGGTTCCCCGTGATCATCCAACCGGTGCTCCTCGGGCTCATGGCGATGCTGCTCTTCGGCCTGTTCAGGTAGATTCAGGCGGCCAAGTCCTTCAGCCCGCCACTCGAACGTGGGGTACATGAGCGCAACGAGCAGTGAAGGAGGCGATGCCACTGCCACCGTGGACGGCATTCGACGCGAGCTCTCGCTCGGAGTCGGCGTCAAGCGTTTCGCGAATGGCTCCGTCCCGGTGTTTGCCGTCGGGGACGAGCATGTCGTAAAGCTGTTCCCGCCGACGGAGCGCTCGTTCTTCAATACCGAATGGGCGGCGCTCACGCGCATCGACGGCCTCCTCTCAGTCCCGACACCACGCGCGATCGCCGCCGGCGAGCACGGCCAGTGGTTCTACATCGTGATGACGCGCCTGTCCGGATCCTCGCTGGCCGAGGCATGGCCCACGATCGAATCGCACGACCGCCTCCAGTTGATGCGTGAAGTGGGTGCGGCGCTCGCCGCGCTGCACGCGATCGCGACGGACGAACTCGCTCCTCTGGCTGTCGACTGGCCACGATTCATGGACGCACAGCGTGCCTCGTGCCGCGACCGACAGCTTGCCAGGGGCCTGGGGCCTCCGTGGGTGGATGCCGTCGGCGATTTTCTGGCGCGCTGGACTCCCGGCGACGACGGCGCGCGTGTCATGCTTCATACGGAGGTGATGCGGGAGCACCTCCTGGTCGAGCGCCGGGAGGGCGTCTGGCACATCAGCGGCCTATTCGACTTCGAGCCGGCCATGCTAGGTGCACCCGAGTACGAATTGGCGTCTGTCGGCATCTTCGTGACGTGTGCCGAGCCCGGGCTCCTCAGCGTCTTACTGAACGCCTACGGCGCAGAAGCCGACGACGAACTCCCGCTACGAATCATGGCCTACGCGCTCCTCCACCGGTACAGCAGCTTGCGTTGGTATCTGGAACGCCTTCCGGTTCCGGACGAGGTTGGTGATCTCGAGTCACTCGCGCGCAGGTGGTTTACGCCGTAGCTTCTGGCTAGCGGCTTCAACGCGGCGCACGTAAGCTTTGACGTCGAACTTTCGCTCCAAGCCCTCGGCGTTCATGTAGCGGACCATGCCGAAGACGGGGCGCTCCGCCCACGGGCGGTCGTGTTTTCCGAAGCACCAGGCCACCCCTGCGAAGCCGTTTGGATCACGCCCATCCAATTCATACCGGTTGTTGAGCCGGAGCGCCGTATGGAATGCTTCCTTCGGGTCATCCATCCACTCCAATATTTTCTTGCCCCAGTACATGCGCATGTAACCGTGCATCTTTCCGGTCTGAACCATCTCGGTCTGCGCCGCATTCCAGTAGGAATCGTGTGTCCTTGCCGTCTCCAGGTCGTCCGGCGAGTAACGGTAGGGGCGGGGGTCACGGGCGTGCGCCAGTAGCGTGGCGCGGCACCAGGAGGGGAGGCCGTCATAGCGGTCGTAGCCGTCGTTGTAGTGGGTGAAGTTCATGCTGAGTTCGCGTCGCACGATCACTTCCTCGAGGAAGGCCGCGACGGCAGCGCTGCGCCGCTTCTTCACCGCCAGGGCGATCTGGAGGGAAGAGATGTGTCCGAAGTGAAGGTAGGGGCTGAGGTCGGACTGCCCCTGGACTGCGGGATCGTTCCGATCGAGGTGGTAGCGACCTAGCTTGCCTGTCAGAAACGTCTCGAGCAATGCCGAAGCTCTCTTTTCTCCGCCGGTGAATCGGTCCACCGGGCCAACGCTTCGCTCTACACCCAGGCTGCGGACGACGGCCCCGATGTCGTCGAGGTTGACCGATTCGGGCACTTCCGCTAGCGGTCGGGCGCGCAGCGCGGTCGCTCGCACGGGTACCAGGAATTCGGGAAGCCGAGCGTGGATTCGCGGGCGCAGGGTCGCCGCCGAATAGGCCTCCTTCTGCGACGCAGTTTCGACCGGCACGACAACATCGCTCTCCACCTGGACGAGGGCGCACGGGATTCGCCGGGCCGCTCGTGCGCGCCACTCGCGCTGGATCCGGAGGTAGCCGCGGTCGGTGACCACGAGACACGCTTCACGCGCTAGCTCCGCCGCGACCGCGTCGGGTGCCCCGCGGCGGACGACGAGCGGGATGCCGCGCCGCTCGAGTCCCCATCGTGCGTCGCGAAGCCCCTCGAGAAGAAACGTGTAGTGGCGGGCGTTAGCCTCGGGGAAGTCGGCCGTCAGGCCGAAGCACACGAGCACCGGCCTTCCTAGCGCGTTCGCCCGGAGGATCGCGTACTCGAGGGCGTGGTTGTACTTCGCCCGACACGAGGCCTGCATCCAGTAGAGGACGTAGCGTCCGTCGCGCGGCTCACGAGCGTTGAGCAGACGGATGCGGTCCGGGTGGATCACGAGGAGGGTTCCTGTGCGCCCCCGCATGTTGCGGCACGCGCGATGCCGGAAAGCATCCCATCGAAGATCAGGGCGTGCGCAGGGTACAGGAGATACCAGTAAAGCAGTCCACCAACACCGACCGGGTCGAATGCGGCGGTCTGGCGGATCCTGGCACCCGCACCCTGCGGGGTTACCTCAAATTCTAGCCACGCGCGTCCCGGGAGCTTCATCTCGGCGCGCAGCCGCAGGAGCCGGCCGGGCTCGAATGATTCGACGCGCCAGAAGTCAATGGTCGCGCCTGGCCGAAGGTCAGATGACTCCGGCCCGTCGCGGCGCATCCCCACACCGCCGATGAGGCGATCGAGAGATCCTCGCGCGCGCCACAGCGAGTCATACGCGTAATAGCCGTTTCTCCCGCCGATACGTGTGATCGGTTCGAAGGCGCGCGTCGGAGGCACGGGTACGTCCAGCGTCCGCGAATCCAGAATGCGGTTGCCCACGCGCACTGCCGTGCGGCCCGGAACGCGACGCGAAGGTGAGAGCGCTTCGTTCCAGGGAGTCATGGCGAACTCGTGGTCCTCGTTGCGTAGCGCGGTCGCGATCGCGTCGCGTATTCCCATCGGGCGCACGCAGAATTCTCGCAGCGCCGCATTGTCATGCACTTCGCTTGTATGGATGATGCTCTCGATCAGTTTGCGCCCGACCCTGGCGTAGAGAGGCGTGACCAGTCCAAGCCAGAGGCTGGAGAGTCTCGGCGTAAGAAACGGAACTGGGATCAAGAAGCGCCGGAGCCCACGCTGGCGGGCGTATTCCGCCATGAGATCGCCGTACGAGACCCGGTCGGCACCCCCGATCTCAAACACGCGGGTCCCCGCGAGCGGAAGATCGAGGGCATCGAGTAGATACTGGATCAGGTCGCCAATTGCGATTGGCTGGGCCGTCACGCGAACCCAGCGTGGCGTGATCATGGCGGGCAGGCGTTCCACGAGCGCGCGGATCATCTCGAACGAGAGGCTTCCCGAGCCGATGACGATCGATGCGCGGAGCTCGAGAGTCGGGACCCCGGACTCGCGCAGAATGCGCCCCACCTCGTGACGGCTTCGCAGGTGAGCCGAAAGATTCTCGCCGTGCCCGAGCCCGCCGAGATAGATGATGCGCCGCACGCCATGCGCCAGCGCGGCCTTCGCAAAGCAATTCGCGCCGTCGCGCTCCTCCTCCTCGAAATCCGAAACGGAGCCCATGGAGTGCACGAGGTAATAGGCCGTATCGACGCCCTTGAGTGCCTTCGCGAGGGCGCTCCGCTCCCGCATGTCGCCTGCGACAACTTCGGTCGTCGGACCGACCCGGTGGAGCAGGCGCTCGGGTCGGCGCGCGAGGCACCGCACGCGGATACCGCGGGACTCGAGCGCCGGTAGGAGGCGCCCTCCCACGTATCCAGTCGCGCCGGTGAGAAGCACGCGACGCAAAGCGCTATTCGTCCGCGAGGCGCAGACCTTCGCAGAGTCGCGGGCCTCGCTCATCCGAGCAGGCGCGCGATTGCCTCGCGCCGGTAGGCGAAGATGCGTTCGAGCGCAGGGCGGACACATCCCAGTGGAAGGCACATGCGGGTCGCTTTTGCGTCCCGTAGGGTCGCGGATCCTTGAAATACCGATCCTGATGGTTCGCGAGCTCGTAGTTCATGACCGCCAGCTCGTCTGGGCGCGAAACACGCTGACCTCGCCCATCCCGCCAGCTCCGAGAGGGCCGAGGATTTCGTAGGTGCCGAGGCGTGTCTTCGGGGGAAGAGGCATGGCCGAGCAGTCTAGCCGCTGGAGCGCGGCCTGTCTGCGGAGGCAGGCCGCGGGCAGGATTTCGGAGATTGAACCCACCGCCAACCGCGCTATACTCAACCACTTGCGGGGGCGGCATAGCCAAGCGGCTAAGGCGACGGTCTGAAAAGTTTCTCCACGAAACCTGGTTCGCGTCCGCAAACACCGTAAAGCCAACGCTGGGCCGCTTCCCCCGTTTTCCGTTGCTGGTCAGAAGGGGACCGGGGAGGACGCGTTGGGACTCTCATGTGGTCCCAATTCGGTCACAGGGGGTGACCGAGGTCGCGGTCGAGGAAATCGGCGGCGTGTTGAGCGACCATTACGACCCCCGTACCAGGAAGGTGCGTCTCTCGGTCGCAAATTTCCGCGAGCCGTCGCTCGCGGCGTCGGCGGTGGGTGCGCACGAGGTCGGACACGTGCTCCAACACGCACAGGGCAGCTCTTGTTGCCCGCTGCCCAACCGGAGATCTCATGATGCAGTAGCCGTGGCTCTGGTTCGGGTTCATCGCCTTCATCGTCGGGATGCTCGTGCTGGATCTTGGCGTGTTCCACAAGAAGCCGCACGAAGTGAAGTTCAGGGAGGCCGCGGGCTGGAGCGTGTTCTGGATCGCGCTCGCCCTCGTGT
>JBKJXM010000012.1:0-4002 GCA_046716305.1 Candidatus Eiseniibacteriota bacterium | reverse complement strand
GGGACACGTTCAGCTCGTCCGTCAGAATCGCTCCGGCGCTTCAACTGAGGGTGTACTTTTAGAGGTCCGTGCTCGGGTTGGATGAATTCAACGCTGAGGCTGATGACTCCAACCAATCAATATGGGGGGTGGAGGATGTCGTGCGTGATGTGGGTAGAGGGAGCGAAAAAACAATCCGTTGAGCGAATGAGCCGAAGCGAGCGAAGCGAGCGTAGGCGACTTCGCCGGACGGATTGATTTGTTCGCTTCCGCTTTGTGCGTAGCGCTCGGCCGCTATGCGGCTACACAGCCTACGCAGCCCTACGCAGCCTTACGAGCCCGTCGAAACAACTCAAACGCCAGTATCCCGAAGAAGATATTCCCTACCCATGCGGCCAAAAGGGGAGGGAGAGCGCCGTTGTGGCCCAGGGCTTGGCCGGTCCGGATGAAGGCGTAGTAGAGGAACGAGATGAACACGGAGAGCCCGAACCAGACGGCCAGGCCCCCGCGCCTTGCGCGCAGCGCCAGCGCCGTTCCGATCACGACCACGATCAGGTTGGTGAGCGGGAAGGAAATCTTGAGATAGAGGTCGACCAGGTATTTCTGCACCCGCCCGCCGCTCTGACGGAGCCGCTGGATGTAGCGGGAGAGCTCCCAGTAGGAAAGGCCCGTGGGATCCTCCTCCGTCTCCGAGAAGTCCTCGGGGCGGTCGGCCATGCCGGGAATCCGAAGCTCCGTGAAGTGGGCCGCCTTCTCCCCCTCCCGCGTGAAGCGGCGCACGTAGCCGTCGCGGAAAACCCAGCCCCCTTTTTCCCACCGCGCGCTCTCGGCGTCGATGCGGCCGGTGAGCATGTGGTTCTTGATCTCCTGGATCACGACCTCCCGCATCTCCTTCTTCCCGACGTAGTAGGTCCGGATCAGGAACGTGCGGCCGTTCGCGCCCAGGTAGGCCAGGTTGGTCCGCACCGCGGGGCCCTCCATGCTCTGCTTCTTGATCTGCTCGCGATAGACCTTCACCCGGCGCGCGTTCAGGTGGGGGAGGAGCACCTCGTTCGTGACGAACACCCCCACGCTCACCGCCAGGGCCAGTCCGAGAAGCGGCGCGGCGATGCGTCCCGGCCCGATCCCCGCGGCGCGCATGGCCGTCAGCTCGTTGTTGCGGCCGATCTGTCCCAAGGCCAGGAGGCACGAGAGGAGCATGGCCATGGGCAATACTTGCAATATGATCCCCGGGATCGACACCAGGTAGTAGAGCAGCACGGTCGAAGCGGGCACGTGGTTGTCCAGGTAGGTGTCCATCTTCTCGAAGATGTCCACCACGACGAAGATCGAGACGAAGAAGAGAAGCGCCGCGGCGAGCGCCACGAGCTGCTCGCGGAGGACGTAGCGGTCGAGCAGCCTCACGTGGGCACGGTGCGGCGGGGACGGGGGCGGCGTCGCGGGCGTCGCGGGATGATGTCCGCGGTCTGGAGCGTGAGGAAGAGCCCGATGGCGCCGATCACGATGTTCGGGATCCACATGGCGAGCCAGGGCGCGACCAGGCGCCGGTCGGCCAGCTCCTCGCCCCCCGCGAGGCACAGGTAGTAGAAGACGAAGAAGAGAATGGAGAGGAACGCGACGCCGATGCCGCTCTTTCGGGCGCGCATCCCCAACGGCGCGCCCACCAGCACGAACACGACGCACGCGGCGGGGATCGAGAACTTCTTCTGCACCTCGACCTCCAGGCTGTTCACGCGGCGCTCCACCGCTTCGATCTCGAGCTGGCGCATCTGGATCGCGTCCATCGTGGAGGGGGAGATGGGACGCGGCTTCGGAGTCGGCGTGGGCGAAGTACGGGCCATGAACCCCCCGACCGAGGAGAGGGTGCGGACGGCGCGGCGAAACCACGCCTTGAGTCCGCTCTCCGGACGGCGCGGGACGGCGGCGCGAACGAACTCCTCGTACGAGCGGTAGCCGGCCCCGTCCAGGATCTGGTCGCGCGCCGCGGACGCTCTCTTCAGATTGACGCGCAGGTCGCGGATGTTCCCCTGCATCATCGCCAGGCTCATCTCCCGGTCGCCCCGCGTCTCGCGGTTGTGCCGCTCCAGGTCGCCGGCCGGATTCCGGATGTTGATGTTATGGGTCTTGAACATGAGGCGCCGGTAGGTCCGCTCGGATTCGTTGGGAGGCACCTCGTGGATTTCGCCGTCGTGCAGCTCCAGCGTCATGATGCGTCCGTCCGGCGAATTGTGGATCACCCCCCAGTCGGCCAGGATCGTCGTGGGGCGGGCGTTCGAGCTGAGCTGGTAGATCTTGACGCCCCGGATCTCGTTGGTGCGGCTGTTCACCTTTTCCACGAAGATGTTGTAGCCCACGAACCCGTCGATGAAGACGCCCTCCGTGATCTGGGTCGTCGGCCGCTTCCGCCCCACGTCGGCCATGAGATTCGCCAGGGCGTGGTTCGACTCGGGGAGGACGTGGTTATTGAAGAGGACGAGGAGGGTGGCCAGGATCAGGCTCGCGGTCAGCGGGGCGCCGATGATGCGGAGCAGGTTCACCCCCGTCGCCTTCATCGCGATAATCTCGTTGTCCTGGGAGAGCCGGCCGAAGGTGGCCATGCAGGCGATGAGGACCGCGCAGGGGAAGGCCAGGGCCGTCATATAGCCGAGGGAAAGAACGAACATTTCCAGGACGATATCTACCCCGATCCCCTTGCCGACCGCCAGATCCACCAGGTCGAAGAGGAAGTCCAACGTCAGCAAGAAGATGACGACGCAGAACCCCAGGAGGAAGGGGAAGACATGCTCGCGGAGAACGTAGCGTTCCAGTATTCTCATGTTTCCTGACGGTTCATGGCTCGATGTACCCCGGCGGCAGTATAGGGAGCCGGCCGGACCCGGCGCAACCCAAGCCCAGGACCGGTAATTCCCTGCCAACACAAGCGCTTCGGGCCGAACTTCACGAGCCCAGGGGGGTTTAACACCTGTCACGACCTCTAAGTCCGGGCCGCCGAGGGGCACCCTTCATCCGGGATGCACACCGAATGACACGATGCACCGACATCTAAAGCTCCCGGGCATCGCGCTGGGGCTCTCCCTTCTGTGGGCCTCGGTTCCGGGCACCGCGTTGGCGGAGCCGTGGTTCCGCGGACTTCCCAGCCGGGACCCCTATGTCGTTCCCCTCGAAGACTCCTCTCCCGGCCTCCCGGGGTCCTGGCGGCTCAAGACCACCCCGATGGGGGTTCCGGCCTACGGCGATCCCACGGTCTCTGTCACCATCGACCCCCTGACGGGCAGGGTCCGGGAGGACTACCGCCAGGAGAACGTGGAGATCCGCGAGCCCCTGGTCACCTCGGACGCGGACTACACCAGCCTCATGACCGAACGCACCACGCGCCGCCTCTGGCGCGACAAGTTCCGGTCGAACCGGTCCATCCAGCGCGAGGTGGCGGGGCGGGCGGGAGGACGCATTCGATTCGAGCTCCCGGTCACGCTCCCGACGGCGGTCACGAAGATCATCGGCAAGGGCGCGCCGAGCCTGCAGGTGTACGGAAGCGAGACGATCAAGCTGTCCGGCAAGAGCGATTGGACTCCCGGCCGGAACGAGTTCACGTATGAGCGGAAGCGTCAGGGCGCTTTTCCATCGTTCGAGATGCAACAGGACCTGAACGTCAACGTCACCGGAACCATCGGCGACAAGATCAAGGTCGACGTCGACCAGTCGAGCAACGTCCAGAGCTCCCTCGACAACAAGGTGAAGCTTCGCTACGAGGGCGACGAGGACGACATGATCAAGTCGGTGGAGCTGGGGAACACCAACCTCTCGCTGCAGGGCGCTTCCTTCCGCCAGGAAGGGCTGTTCGGGGTCAAGACCGCCATGAAGTTCGGTAACGTGGACCTGGTCACGATCGCGAGCCGGCAGGAGGGGAAGAACGAGACCACGCGGTTCACACCGTCCGGCGAGCCGGCCCGCATCACGCTTCGCGGCCTCGACTACATCAAGCTCCAGTACTTCCTCATCGCCGACCACTACACCCAGATCGAC
>JBKJXM010000011.1:0-3407 GCA_046716305.1 Candidatus Eiseniibacteriota bacterium | reverse complement strand
CGCTTCTACAGCGGCCGCGCAAAGCAGCTTTTCTCTCCCTCCTGGCTGCCGGACGGTGTCACGCGCCGGATCGGGCGCAGCGCGCCGGACGTCGTCCATCTCCACTGGGTCGGGTTCGGCTTCGTGCGGCCCGAGACCCTGGCGCGGCTCCGCGCACCCATCGTCTGGACGCTGCACGATTCCTGGGCATTCACGGGCGGCTGCCACTTGCCTGGAAGCTGCACGCGCTACCGCGGCGAGTGCGGCGCCTGCCCGGCGCTCGGCTCCAGCCGCGAGGGGGACCTCTCGCGGTGGGTGTTCGAGCGGAAGCGGCGCGCATTTCGCGACGTGGCGATCCGGCTGGTCGCGCCCAGCCGGTGGCTCGCCGACGCGGCACGGTCGAGCGCGCTCTTCCGCGACGTCCCCGTCGAGGTGGTGCCGAACGGCGTCGACCTGGACCGCTTCCGCCCGCGAGACCAGGAGGAAGCCCGCGAACGGCTCGGCCTGCCTCGCGGCCGGAGCATCCTCCTCTTCAGTGGGCTCGAGGGGCTGGCGGATCGAAACAAGGGCTTCGACCTGCTTTCGGAGGCGCTGGCGGTGCTTGCGGGAAGGGGTCTCGCCGACCGGTTCCTGCTCCTCGTCGTGGGCGTGGACGCTCCTGCCGGGGGAATCGCCTCTCCCATTCCGGTCCGGTTCGCGGGGCGCGTCGACGACGAAGATCGCCTCGCGCTCCACCTCGCCGCCGCCGATCTCGTCGTCCTGCCGTCCCGAACGGAGAATCAGCCCAACCTCGTCACCGAGGCCATGGCGTGCGCGCGGCCGGCCGCGGCGTTCCGCGCGTCGGGACTGCCGGAGCTGGTCGTCGACCGCGAGACCGGATACCTCGCCGAGCCCTACCGGGCGGAGGATCTGGCCGACGGAATCGTGTGGATCACCCGGGACCCCGCGCGCTTGCGACGACTCGGCGGCGCGGCGCGCGACCGAGCCGAGCGGGAGTACGGCGATCGCCGGGCGGCGCTCCGCTACCGTGCCCTCTACGAGGCGGCAGCGCGGCACCCTTCCCCTGGCGTCCAGGAGGGATAGCCCCGCCGCGTCCGTGCTATCCTCGATGGATGCGCATTCTCTTTTTGACCTCGCGCATGCCGTATCCGCCGGTGGGGGGCGATCGGTTCCGAGTCTTCCACATGATGCGCGCGGCAGCCGAGGCTGGGCACGCGGTTCATCTCCTCTCCTTCGAAACGCACCGGCGTGAGCCGGAAGCCCACCTGCCTCTTCTCGCCAGCATCCAGAGCGTCGAGACGGTTCCTCTCCCGCGCCCGCTTTCCTGGCTCCGCGCGGCGAAGGCGCTCCCGGGGCGTTTCCCGCTCCAGGCGGCCTACTACCGCTCGCGCCGGATGGGCGAGCGGGTGGACGCCGCGGTCCGCCGTCTCGAGCCCGACGTAGTCGTGACGCACCTCTTCCGCATGGCTCCCTACGCGCTGCCGCACATCGGGCAGGGGCGCGCGCGGTGGGTGCTCGACATGACCGACGTGATCTCGGCCGGCATCGAGCGCTCGCTCCCGTTCCGGCGCGGAGCGGACCGCTTTATCTACGGCTTCGAGGGGCCGCGCATCCGCGACTACGAGGCGGACGTGGCCCCGCGCTTCGACGAGTGCTGGGTCATCAGCCAGGCGGAAGCGCGGTATCTGGCGGGCATCGCTCCGGCCGCCACGACCCGCGTGGTGCCGAACGGCATGGGACTCGAGATTCATCGCAACGGCGGCAACAGGAGTAACGGGGGCAACCCCGGCGAGACCCACGCCCCCGTGACGCGCGAGCGTGCGCGGCTCCTCTTTCTCGGATTCCACGACGTCTTCCACAACAAGGACGCGGTGCGCTTCCTGGTAAACGACGTCTTCCCGCGCGTCCGCGCCAAAGAGCCCGAGGCGACCCTGATGATCGCGGGGAAGGGGTCCGACGCCGTGCGCGCGTGGGCCGAGCGGGTCCCCGGCGTGAAGGTGCTGGGATTCGTGGACGATCCCGACCTCGTGTTCGCGCGCTCCACGGTCTTTGTCGCGCCGCACCGCTTCGCGGCCGGCGTGCAGAACAAGGTCCTCCAGGCCCTCGCGAGCGGGACGCCGGTCGTCACGACCTCCGCCGTGCGCGCGGGTCTCGACCCGATGCCCGAGGGAACGCTCCGCGTGGCCGATGATGCCGCGGGAATCGCCGACCACATTGTCGCGGTCCTGCGCGACCCGGAGGCCGCCGCGTCGCTCGGGAGCCTGGGCCGCGGCTGGGTGCGGAGCCGGTTCTCGTGGGATGCTTCCGTGCTTGCCCTGGAGGCGGCGCGGCACGCGGGCGAATTCCGCGACGACAAAGCGCCGGCCGCCGCTCTCCCTATTTGATTTCTCCCGCCGTGCGTCTCAATTGACGTCTCCCGCCGTACTCCTCACGGCGCCGTTCAGCTTCCTCGCCGCGCTCTTCCTCACCCCTCTCGTCCGGCGCTTCGCGGCGCGCACGGGCTACATCGACCATCCCGCTCCGCGAAAGCATCATCCCGAGCCGACGCCGCTCCTGGGTGGCGTCGCAGTCGCGGCGGCTTTGGTCGCCGGGCCGGTCCTCGCGAAGCTGATCGCAGGCGCGGACGTCGCGTGGCCGCGCGCCGGGGTTCTGTGCGGCGCGGCGCTTTCCCTGGGGCTGGGGCTGGTGGACGACCGCCACCCCATGCGGCCTCTGGGGAAGCTCCTGGGGCAGATCGCCGCGGCGCTCCTTCTGGTCTTCTGGGGCGCGCGCGGCGGGGCCCTCGCGCAGCACCCGGTGTGGGCCGTGGCGGCCATCGTCGGCGTTGTTGCACTTTTGAACGCGATCAACTTTCTGGACGCGATGGACGGGATCGTGGCCGCCGTCGTCCCCATCGCGGCCGCCGGATTTCTTGCTCTCTCGCTTCTCTTCGGCGCCGACGTGGATCAGGCGCTGGGGTGGGCCCTGATCGGCGCGGGCGCGGGCTTCCTGGTCTACAACGCGCCCCCGGCGCGCATCTTCCTGGGGGACGCGGGGAGCCACCTCCTGGGCTTCGCGCTCGCGGCCCTGGCCCTGGAGGCGCTGGACAACTCCTTGACCCTGCCCCATGTGGTCGCGGTGCTCTGCATCCTCTCCTACCCGCTCTTCGACGTGATCTTCGTGACCTGGGATCGCCTCGCCGGCGGGAGGCCGATCGCCGTCGGCAGCACGGACCACTCGACGCACCGACTTGGTCGGATTTGTGGACGGTGGGGTACCGTGGCGCTGATTTCCGCGGTGGTCACGGCCACCACAGCGCTGGGTGTCGGGGTGTGGAACGCGAAAAATTCAACGATCTCGCTGGCCGCAGTGTCAATTTTGGGGCTTGGATACGCTGTTTTTGGCACCTACCTGAGACGCAAGCGTCCCACCCCCCTGTTCGACACTTG
>JBKJXM010000010.1:0-3055 GCA_046716305.1 Candidatus Eiseniibacteriota bacterium | reverse complement strand
CCACTCGAGGGCATCGTTGCAGTTGTCGAGGAGGAGCAGCGCCAGGCCGGCGCCCCGGAGGGCATCGCCGTTGGCGGAATCGATCGCGGCGGCTTCCCGGAACGACTGGAGCGCCGACGGGAGCGAGTCGGTCGCCATCTGCATCAACGCCTGCCCGGCCCAGACGAGCGCGCGCGAGGCGGTCGCCTTGTCGTTCGGCTTGAGGGCGACGGCGCGGCGAAGGTACTCCACGGCCTGCGAGTGCTCCTTCATCTGCATCTTGGCTAATCCGAGATTCAGGAGCGCCGGGACGAACGCGGAATCGGCGGCCAGGACCCGCTCGAAGTAGGGCACCGCCGCCGGGTATTGCTGCAGCTTGAAGTAGAGAGTCCCGAGCTGGAAGTTGGCGTCCCGCGTCAGCGTCGAGTCCTCCTGGGCGGCCGACATCAACAGCGGCACCGCCTTCGTGGTATCGCTCAGCGTGACGTACATCGTCCCGATCCGGAGCCGCTCCTCGGGAGTCAGCGTGTCCGCGACCGCGACGTACGCGTCGCAGATCACCCGTGTCGAGTCGGCCTCCCCCTGCTCCCCGTAGAGCTTGCAGAGAGCGCCGAGGAGCTCCTTCTGATTCGGGTTCTTCTCCCGCGCCTTCTCCAGCGCGCCGATCGCGGTCGAGCGCTCGGCCGGGTCCCGGCTGAACGAGAGCGCCCGGCCCAGCTCCAGCCACCCCTGCGGGTCCTCGTTGTCGAGCTGCGTGTACTTCGTGAATTTCTCGGCGGCCTCGGGGTAGCGCTTCGCGCGGTAGAAGAGGCGCCCCGCCTCGAGATAGGCGGGCGCGTACGACGAGTCCACGTTCGTCGCCTCGACGAAGGCGCGGAGCCCCTCGTTGTACTCGTTCATGCCGACGGACGCCCGCCCGTAGAGGTAGTGGTACTCGGGATTCTTGGGATCCAGCTCCTTCGCCTTCTTGTATTCGGGCACGGCGAGGAACGGGATCTTCTTCCGCTCGTAGAAGCCGCCCAGCTCCAGGCGGACGCGGAGATTGTTGGGATCGGTCTCGCGGGCGCGAATGAAGAGCTCCTCCGCCTCCTTGAGCTGTCCCTTCCCCTCCAGCGCGAGCGCGGTGCCCGCCAGGAACTGCGCGCGGCCGGTCTTCAAGAGCGTCCCCCGCCGGAAGACCTTCTCCGCCTTGTCGTACTCCTTGTCGCGAAGATAGGCTGTTCCCAGGGAGTAGAGCGCGGCGGGGTCCTTGGCGTCGTACTTCAGGGCGAGCTCGAGCTTCTCGTTCCCTTCGGCGGTCTTCCCCTGCTTGCGCAGCAGGTTCCCCAGGCCGGTGAGCGCCTCGGCGTACTTGGGCTCCATCCGGATGGCCGTCTCGTACTCCACGCGCGCGCTGTCGGGCAGATTCATGCGCTCGAGCGCGGACGCGATGTAGTAGTGGGGCTTCGCGCTGTTGGGATCCAGCTTCTGGGCTTTAGTGAACGTCTCCAGGGCGACCGATGTCTTCCCGTCCTTCAGCTCGGCCACGCCCTTCCTGATCAGCTCGGTGGAGGTCAGCGCCCACGCCACCGTCGCGAAAAACGTGACCCCGATGACGAGAATCGCGGGGATGAGACGACGCGGGACCGATTTCACTCTGCCTCCTCTGCGGTGCGAACAATTCGAACGGGAACGGTCGCGGGTACGTAGCCGAATCGCGCCACGATCGCCTGACCGTCGATTCCCGAGATGAACGTGATCCACTCCGACGCCGTCTCCCGCGGCTTCGCCGGCGTGGCGAGCGCGATGCTCCGCATCAGCGGATACTCGCGGCGAAGGAGCGTTTCCCTCGCGAGCGACACGGACGGCAGACCCTTCGCCGGCGCCACGCTCAGGATGCGAACGCGGGCATCAGCGAAAGGACGCGAGACGCATCCGATGGCGTTGATGTGCGTCGCCACCGCGTCGACGATCTCCTCCTCCGTGGCCGGCGCGTACACGGTCGGCGCGTACGGCGCCCCGCCGAGGAGCGCCTGGCGCAGGTATTCGTGCAGGCCCAGCCGCGGCCCCGCGGTCAGCGCGATCACCTCGCCGCCTCGCTTCCATCCGAGCGGCGCCCATCGGGTGATCGCCCCCGCATAGACGGCGCCCAGCTCGGGGCGGGAGATCTGCTCGAGCGGACACGACGGATTCACGATCACCGCCACGCCGTCCCACGCGATCGGAAACGCCTGGAGGCCGTCGCGGCGAACCGCGGCTTCGACCTCCGGATCGGTGAGATCGCGCATCAGCACGGACATGTCCACGTCTCCATTGACGAGCTGCTCCATTCCCTCGGCCGAGCCGTTCGAGACGACGCGGATCGAGTCCGCGCCCGGATACCGCTCGCGGAAGGCCAGGATCTCGGCCCGAAGCAGCGGCCCGACGTACTCGGCGCCGGCGACGACGATCGGTGTGGAGGGGGGTTTGTCGCGCGGCGGGGA
Source organism: Candidatus Eiseniibacteriota bacterium (assembly GCA_046716305.1). GTDB lineage: Bacteria > Eisenbacteria > RBG-16-71-46 > SZUA-252 > SZUA-252 > DASQJL01. The sequence goes on along the minus strand of JBKJXM010000010.1, from coordinate 614 downwards.
TGACCTGGTGCAGCCTCCGGTTCCCATGGCGGCGAGCACCAGAGCCGCCGCGAAAACCCGGGCGCGGAACTCCCGGTCGACACCACGCACGAGTCCAGAGTATCCGTCCGTCGAACCCCTGTCAACGCCGTCACTTCCTGCCGTCGCGGCGGCGGAGCGGCTCCGGGGGGTTCCTACGCTTGAAATACCCCGACGGGGCACGGTTGATTCCCCCCGAAACGAACCGCGCACCGAAAGAGGCCGGGAACGTAGTCGAGGGGGTGGGGGGTGTCAACCGAAAAGCGCCCGTGGAGTTACAACGGCGGCTTCAAGCCCGTCGCGACCGCCCCGCCGGTCAGCGGAGGAGGGTAACCTTCGCGGTTACGCGCGACGAGCCGTGCGTGAGGCGGAGGAAATAGATCCCGCTCGGAAGCTCCCGCCCCGACCGGTCGCGACCGCTCCAGAGGACCCGCATGGGGCCGCCCCGGCCGGCGTCCGCTCCCTCGGTGACGCGCCCGACCCAGCGCCCCCCCGCGTCGTAGCAGTCGAGGCGGTAAGGCCCGGGCGCGCCGGCCGCCAGGGTGAAGCGGACCTCGGTGCGAGGGTTCATGGGATTCGGCACGACGCCGGTGATC
>JBKJXM010000009.1:0-3775 GCA_046716305.1 Candidatus Eiseniibacteriota bacterium | reverse complement strand
CCCCGGCGCCTGGCTGGTGACCACGGCGAAACGCCGCGCGATCGACCGAGCCCGCCGCGCCAACCTGCTGGACCGCAAGAACGAGGAGCTTGGCCGCCAGCTACAGGTTGAGGAGGAGCTCGCCGCCGTCGACGTGGACGATGCGCTGGACGAGCCGATTGATGACGACCTGCTTCGCCTCGTCTTCATCGCCTGCCACCCCGTACTCTCCACCGAGGGGCGCGTCGCCCTCACGCTTCGCCTGCTCGGTGGCCTGACCACCGACGAGATCGCGCGGGCCTTCCTCGTCTCCGAGCCGGCCATCGCCCAGCGGATCGTCCGGGCGAAGCGGACACTCACCGAGGCGCGGGTAGCCTTCGAGGTCCCCCGGGGCACGGAGCTGGCCGCACGCTTGTCGTCGGTACTCGAAGTGATCTACCTCGTGTTCAACGAGGGGTACGCCGCGACCGCCGGAGAAGACTGGATGCGGCCCGCGCTCTGCGAGGACGCGCTCCGCTTGGGACGGATCCTGGCCGGACTGATGCCTGACGAACCCGAAGTCCACGGCCTGGTCGCGCTGATGGAGATCCAGGCGTCGCGCGTGCGGGCACGCACGGGTCCCACGGGCGAGGCGATCCTCCTCCTGGACCAGGACCGCGGGCGCTGGGACCAGCTCCTCATCGGACGCGGGCTGGCCGCGCTCGAGCGCGCGGGGAAGCAAGGCGGAGAGCGGGGCACGTACGCGCTACAGGCTGCCATCGCCGCGTGCCACGCGCGGGCGAAGACCGCGGCCGAGACCGACTGGGTGCGCATCGCCTCGCTCTACGCCACGCTGGCGGAGGTCGCGCCGTCCCCCGTGGTGCAATTGAACCGCGCCGTCGCGGTGGCGATGGCGTCCGGACCCGAGGAGGGTCTCGAGCTGGTCGACGCGCTCCTGTCGGAGCGGACGCTCGAGAGCTACCATCTTTTGCCGAGCGTTCGGGGCGACCTTCTGGATAAGCTGGGCCGCTTCGACGAAGCCCGCGCGGAGTTCGAGCGCGCGGCGTCGCTCACGCGCAACGCGCGCGAGCGGGAGGTGCTCCTCGGACGCGCCGCCGCGTGCGCACGCGGCTGACGACACGGGAGGAAATCATGGCCGGGACGGGCATCGCGTGGAGATGGACGACGTGGGCGCCGGAGCTGAAGAGCATCCTTCGCATCGTGGCCGCATTCATCTTCATCGCGTCCGGGACGTCGAAACTGTTCGCCTTCCCGGTGGGAATGCCGCCGGACAATTCCACGGCAACGCTGATGTCCCAGATCGGAATCGGCGGACTGCTGGAGGTCGTGGGCGGGGCGCTGCTCCTCGTGGGCCTGTTCACGCGTCCCGTCGCGTTCATCCTGGCTGGGATGATGGCGGTGGCGTACTTCCAGTTCCACGCGCCCCAGAACTTCTGGCCGACCGTGAACGGCGGCGTGGCCGCCGTCATCTACTGCTTCGTCTGGCTCTACTTTTCGGCGGCCGGTGCCGGGCCGTGGAGCATTGACGCGATGCGGGGGAAGGCCTGATACACTCCCCGCCATGAGCCACGAGCGGCCGTTCGACCGGTTCCGGAAGGAGATCTCCGAGTTCCTCGAGGAGACGTTCGAGGCGCACAAGGGCATCTATCTCGACAAGGGCACGTCTCTCCTTGAGACGTTGGAGGCCGTGACTGCGGAAGAGGCGTCGGTCCGGTTCTCCGACAGTTGCGCGAGCGTCGCGGCCCAGGTCAGGCACGTCGTCTTTTACCTGCGGGTGCTCCAAGACCACATCCGGGGCAAGGAACTGGGAAAGGTGGATTGGCGGAAGATATGGGAGAGCGATCGGTTGGTATCGTGGGAAGAGTGGCAGGCGCTCGTCGGAGAGCTGCGCGAAGAGTACGCGAACGTGCGGCGGCTGGTGAGCGAGCCGCAGACTTGGGAGCGCGAGGACGCGCTCGGGGGAGTCATGGCGATGGTGGCGCACACGGCTTACCACCTGGGATCGCTGCGGCTCTCGCTGTCGGTCATGCGGACACGTGCGGAGCAGCGTTACCTGTGAGAGTTCCAGGCCACGCAACCCCGATGCACTCGGCTCTCGTCGCCCTCGCACTACTCGCGCTGGCGCTTCCCGCCTGCCAGCAGACGCCCAAGCCCACGCCCGAAGCCGCCGTCGAGGTCATCCGCTCCCACTACCAGGCGATCAACGATAGGCGCTTCCAGGAGGCCTACGACAACTGGGAAGGGAAGGGGAAGGCGAGCGGCAAGACGTTCGTGGCGTTCCTGAACGGCTATGCACAGACGGACAAGGTTCAAGTGACGCCCGGGACGCCGGGCCGCATCGAAGGCGCGGCCGGCTCTCGCTTCATCACGGTACCGGTGCGGATCACCTCCCGAAAGCATGACGGCACCGAGGAGGAGTTCGCGGGCACCTACACGCTCCGCTTCAGCGTAGCCGAAGGGGCGAAGCCGGAGCAGCGCGCGTGGCACATCTACTCGGCGAAGATCGAGCGGGTCGGCGGGGCGGACAGCATCCCCAAAGCCGACAGTCTCTCGTGAGGCGCCTCCTGGTAGCGGCGGTCGCACTAATCGCGCTGAGCGCGTCGGGCTGCGCCGTAACCCAGGACGCCGCCCGCGGCGCCCGCGACCTCACGATCACCAACCAGCCCGACGCGTTCGAGCTGCATTGGGGCTCGCTGAGGAACTATTCCAACCGGGTCACCTACAAGTGGACCAACACGGGGACCAAGGCGAGGGTGCGCCAGGCATCAAGCGTTCAGAATGGCGTGGCACTGATCGAGATCAAAGATCCCACCGGCCTCGTGGTCCACTCGAAGAACCTCCGCGAGCAGGGCTCGTTCGTATCCTTCGAGGGCGCGCCAGGAACGTGGAAGATCACGGTCATCATGGAAGAGGCTACCGGCTCGCTCACTTTCGAGGTGCGGAAGAGCGGCTGAGCTCCCGGACGCCGCGTGACCGTCTACGCCGCGTTGACGCGTAGAGAACCCTAGAACAGCGTGTAGATGAAGGGCGCCACGGCGGTGGAGCTGAGCACTACGAGCGCTCCCACCAGCACCAGCACCGCGATCAGCGGCAGGAGCCACCACTTCTTGTTTTCACGCAGGAACGCGAATATCTCGCCGGCGAGGTTGCCGGACTTCCGCGTCGCCATCTGCTCGAAATCGCCGCGGGATCCCTTCCCGCCGCCGCCTGCTCCGGGTTTTTCTTCCATGGCTCCCACGCTAGGACTGCCTGAAGTACCGCTCGACGCCGGTGTTGGGATCGTGCTCGACCCAGTAGCTCTTCGCGGCGGGATCCATCTTCCGCTGCATGGGGTCGTGCCCGACAGCCCGCATCACCAGCCCGATCGGAGTAAAGACGCCGTAGTAGACCAGTCCGAGGATGACGTGCGAGACCACGAACCCGATCGGGAAGGTCGCGTAGATCCAGCCCAGATAGATATACCGCCGCAGTGGCGGAACCGCGAAATAGACGGCCACGAGCGCGGCGCCGGCGATCCACACCGCCCGCGCGACACCCGGAGCGTGCGAGCGCCAGAAGAACAGCGCGCCGACCACGCCGGCGAATACCGCCAGGAGGAGCCCGAAGACGATCAGCTCGCGCCGGGTGGGGTTCTTGTTGATCTCGATCATGCCCATCGGGTCCCGCCCCTCAGATCGCGCCCCATCTCAATCAATCCAGCTTGAACTGCGCGAGGTACTCCTCGGTGCGCGGCTTCGCGCTCTCCGGCTGGTCCTCCTTGTGCAGCACGCAGTCCTCGAGCACCAGCACGTCCATG
>JBKJXM010000008.1:0-11529 GCA_046716305.1 Candidatus Eiseniibacteriota bacterium | reverse complement strand
GGCGGGCTGTTTCTCCTCTTGCGGGGGGAGTACCGCGGGGGGGGGTAGTAAAACCCCCGCGCGTCCCTGGATCGGCTCCACGATCACGGCGCCCGGAGGGTCGGGCCCGCGGCACTCGCTCTCCACGCGCTCCCAGCCCCGGTCGAGGCACGCCAGGTCGCATCGCTCGCACGGGCGGCGCACGGCGCACCGCGCGGGGTCGGGGAACGGGATGTGGATAGCCCGCGGCGGTCCGGCGGGCTTCACCAGATCGGGCGACGCCGGAAAGTGGGTCACCTCGATCGCAGCGCCCGACTGCCCGTGGTAGCCGCCCTCGAACGCGACCACGCGGCGGCGGCCGGTGGCGAGAGCGGCCGTCTTGAGCGAGAGCTCCACCGCCTCCGAGCCAGTGCCCGCGAGAAGGACGCGGCTCAACGACCCGCCCAGTCCCGAAAGCCGGCGCACCAGCTTCTCCCGCGTCGCGTGCGGGTGGATGTCGCCCAGCCCCTGGGCCAGCTTCCGCGCCTGCGACGCGACGGCGCGCGCCACCTCGGGCGCCGCGTGCCCCAGCGTGGCCGCGCCGAAGCCGCTGGTCAGGTCGATGTAGCGGTTTCCGTCCAGGTCCTCGACCACCGAGCCGCGCGCGCGCGCCCACACGATCGGGGTCGCGTCCGCGCCCCAGATCGCGGCTCCCTCGACCCTCCGAAGTCGCTTCGCGGCGGCGAGGGAGCGCGGCCCGGGGGGCGGTGCCACGATCTCCGGCAGCTCATCGCCGCGGAGCAGCGCGCGTCGCGTCACCGACCTGCCCCCGTCCGCCGCGTCACGCCACCCCCACCGGCGCCGGGGTCACCCGCGCCGGGGCGCTCCCGCGCGTCTCCACCCAGAGGACGCCCGCCAGAATCAGCGCGGCGCCCACCATGAATCCCGTCGTGAAGCGCTCGTGGAAGAGAAGCCAAGAAAGCCCCGCTGTCAGGATCGGCTGCGTGTTGGTCGTGATCGCCACCTTGGACGCTTCCATGTGCCGGAGCGCGTAGGACCAGAGCGGGTAGGCGATCACCGAGGTGCCGACCGAGAGATAGGCGAGAGCGCCCCACGCCGGCAGCGGAATGGAGGCGAGCGGCGGGATAGCTCCCGGCAGGGCGAGCGCCGGCAGGCAGAGAGCCGTGCCGCAGATGATCGACCAGCCCGTCACGGTCATCGCGTCGTAGCGGACAAGGAGCCGCTTCGAAAGCACGGTGTAGGCCGCCCACGCGACCACCGCGACGAGAATCAGGAGATCGCCCGTCAACAATTCCATCTCGTGGCGCAGCCCCCGCTCGAGCAGGATCACCGCCACGCCTGCGAACGCGACCAGGGTGCCCGCCAGCTTCGACGCCAGCTTCTCTTCGTGCAAGAGCTGCTTCGCGAAGAGAAGCACGACGAGCGGGGTGAGCGCGTACAGAAGCGACGCGTGGCTGGCCGTGGAGCGCGCGAGCCCGAACAGGAAGCACCCCTGGTTCACGGGAACCACGAGGAAGCCGAGCAGGAAGAAGCGGGGCCAGTCACTCCTCGCGATGCGCTCGGGAGTGGGGCGCAAGCGAAGATAGGCGAAGAAAACTGCGGACGCGGCCAGGAACCGGAGAAGGGCGACCGAGAGCGGATGCAGGAGCAGCATCGCGCCCTTCGCGATCAGGTGGGTGCCGCTCGAGAGGAACTGGTTCGCCACCAGAGCGAGGACCAGGCGTGTTCGCTTCGAGATCGGTTCCCCCTTGGTGGCCGGCTCCCCGTCCAGGCCGGGCGAGGGCGAGAGTCTATCCGAGGGCATCCCATCTGCGCTATCCTTGCGGACTCGCGAGGGCCGAACGAATGATGGATGCCGGACGATGATGGACGCTGATTTACGATCTTATTTGAAAGGTGCCCAGGGCGACGAGCCGCCGCCCGGATACGGCACGCCGCGTTGGGTGGAGACGGAATCGGTCGCGGCCCGCCTGATCGAGCGGAGCGCCGTCGAGTCCGCCCTCCACCTGATCGAGCAGGAGCCCCCGGCGCGGAAGAAGCGCTGGGACCTCCTCCTCCTGACCGCGCTCCTCCGGCAGGGTCTGGGCGAGCGGGCCCGCTCGCTGGACGCGCTCGAGGTGGTCGCCGACAAGCTCCTGGCCGCGGAAGACCGCGAGGGGGTGAACGCCCTCCTGTCCCGCTTCCTCACCCCCGAGCCGACCCCGGCCGCCGTCCGCTTCCTCCATTTACTGGCCGGCGGCCCCGCCCCCGAGGACGAGCGGATCGAATGGCTGCGGACGGCGATCTCGATCCGACCCGCCGATCCCGAGCTGCATCAAGATCTGGCGGAGCTGCTCCTCCGCTCCCCCGATCCCGACGTGAAAGACGCCGTGCGGGAGCATCGGCTACGTGCCATGGAGCTGTTCCTGGATGACGGCACCTTTCAGGGGATGTCGGACGCCCTCTTCCGCGCCATCGACGAAGATCTGGAGTCGTCGCCGGCGCGCGTGGGCCGGATCCTCCTCCGATACGCCGCCGTCGCCCCCTGGAGCGACGCCGAGCCGATCCTGGACCTGGCCCTCCCCGCGCTGGAGGCCCGGGCCCGCGGCCGGCTCACCTGGGACGACGTCGCGCCCATCGGCCCGCGGCTTCCGGGGACGGCGGCGGCGCGCGCGCTCTTCGCCCGGCTGTTCCGCCTGGTGGTCGCGAACGAGCCGGATCCCAAGGCCATCGTCCAGGGCTCCGGCATCGCGGACGTGAAGCTTCCCTTCGAGATGATCGCCGCGCGCGTTCCGAAGATCATGGCGCTTCCGCCGGGCGCGTACGTGACGCACCAGACCTGGGGGATCGGCCGCGTGAAGGAGAGCGACGGGGAGTCGCTGGTCCTCGACTTCCCCGGCCGCGAAGGGCACAAGATGTCGATCGCCATGGCCTCGCGCTCCCTCGACCGGCTCCCGAACAACGGACTCCGCGTGCTCGCGCTGGAGGATCCCGGCAAGGCGCGGGCGCTCGCGGAGTCGGGCGATCCCGAAGTGCTGGTCCGCGTCCTGCGCGACGTGGGCGGCACCGCGACGCAGGCGCAGTTGAAGCCGCGGCTCGAGGCGGCGCTTCCGGGCTTCGACCAGGCCGTCTACTGGCGGAAGGCCAAGGAGAAGTGGAAGGCCGAGCCTCGGGTCGACACGAGCGAAGCCTACCGCGGGCAGTTCCGCCTGGTCCCCGAAGGAAGCGTGGAGTCGTCGTCCGCGGCGATCCCGCGCCTCGCGCCCAAGGCGGCCGCCCAGGGCCTCCAGCTCGTGCGGAAGTTCCTGCGCGAGCACCCCGAGGACGAAGCGAAGCTTCGCGTGAGCGCCGGCCCGCTCGTGGCGCGCTGGACCGAGGACGCGCGGCTTGACGCGACAATGCGCGCGCAGGCGCTCTGCTACGCCGTCGCGTGGAACGCCCTGGACCCGGCCGCGGCGCGCGCCGTGCTCGAGGAATTGATCGCGCAGGGGCTCAAACCCGACGATCTGACCCTGGGATCGAGTCAGGAGCAGCTCGTCGGGTTGTCCCTGGGCGCCCGGGGCGAAGAGGAGTTCTTGTGGCGCGCGGTCGAAAGCCGGCTCCCGCGCCTTCGTGAGCTGGGACGCGAGCGGCTCAAGACCCTCATGGGTCCGGAGCGGTTTGCGCGCGCTGTGGAGCAGCTCATGTACCGCGCGTCGGAGCATCCGGCGGTCTCGGCGCGCCTGGTCGAGCACTACGCCGCGCACTCGAACGACGCGGGAGCGCCTCCTCCCGAGGCGCTCCTTCTCGCCACGATCCGCCTTCTGGAAGTCGACCTGCCCGAGGGCGTCCCGGAGCGGCTCTCCGGAATGCTCGGCCCGGGCGGGCTCCTCCACACCGCCTTCCGGGCGGTGCCGCCGTCGGTCGAATCGGCGGAGGCGCTGGAGCGCACGGTGCTCCACTGGAAAGGGAGCGAGCGGCGGCTGCTTCCCATCCTCGAGTTCCTCCACGCGGCGGGGCTGAGCGAGCTGGCGGAGGAGCACGAACGGCGGCGGAAGGCGCGCGCGCAGGACCTCCTCGAGGGGCGCACCACGGAAGACGTGGACACGCAGTTCACGCTGATGACCCGCGCGACCTACGACCGGCTCCATCAGGAGATGACGAAGATCTCGCGCGATCTGAAGACCGCGATCCCGGCCGCGATCGAGAAGGCGCGCGCGCTGGGCGACCTCAAAGAGAACGCCGAATACGACGCCGCGAAGCAGCGCCAGGCCAACGCCGCGGCCCGCATCCAAGATCTAATGCGAATGATCCAGCGCGCTCGGCTCATCGAGAACCTCGAGATCGACGAGGGGCGCGTGGGGGTCGGAACCGAGACGACGCTTCGACCCATGGAAGGAAACGGCGACCCGCCGCTCACGTTCTGGATCCTGGGTGAGGGCGACGGCAACGTGGCGCCCGGAGTCCTCTCCTACCGCGCGCCGTTGATCCTGCCGCTCCTGGGCAAGGGAGTCGGCGCGGAGGTGGAGCTGACGATGGCCGAGGGGCCGCGCCGCTTCCGGGTCGAGTCGATCCGGCGCCGGCTTCCCGGCGATCCGCATCTGGTATAGTCCGAAAGACACCTACGGCTCGACGACTCCGGCGCCTCCGCGGCGCCGGACCGCGCGATCCGGGCGAAAGGAGATTCGTCATGGCGAAGCACGCGGTGCGCCCCCTTCCCTACGCGAACGATGCGCTCAAGGGAATCGGCGCGAAGACGATGGAGATCCACCACGACAAGCTGTACGCCGGCTACGTGAACAAACGAAACGAGATCGAAGAGGCCCTCCAGAAGGTGGACCGCTCGAAGGCCAATCAAATCTACAGCGAGATGCGCGGTCTGAAGCACGAGGAGACCTTCGCCGCCAACGGCCAGATCCTCCACGAGATCTACTTCGCCATCATGGGCGGCGACGGGCAGCCCAAGGGCGAAGTGGTGGACAAGATCAAGGAAGACTTCAGCACCTTCGCCGCGTGGGAGGAGGACTTCAAAGCCTCCGCGATGTGCGCGCGCGGCTGGGTGGTGCTCGCCTACGACCCCACGGACGGCCGCCTGCACAATTTCATCGGCGACGCGCAGAATCAGGGCGGCGTGTGGGGCTCGTTCCCTGTCCTCAACTGCGATACCTACGAGCACTCCTACTTCATCGACTACGGCTCGGACCGGAAGGCGTACGTCGAGGCCTTCATGCGGAACGTGAACTGGGACGAGGTGAATCGCCGCTACGTCGCCGCGTCCAGCATGGCGATGGCGAAGAAGTAGTCACCGCGACACGTTGCAGATCAGCGGGCGCCGTTGCGTGTTGCACGGCGCCCTTCGTTTTGCCCTCGAAGCCCCCGGAACGCTAATTCGTAACTGACGACGTTGGAGCCGCTTGCGCAGGCGACTCTCGCAACCCCCACCGTGGCACATCCTTTGCGTTCGGAGGCCGTGGGGTACGTCTGCCGTTCCTCCCCGCTTCATGCGCGATGGGGATCGCGAAGGCCAAGGAGACCGATATGAAGATGATCAGATTGCTCGCGCTGGCGGCGCTCACCACGGTGGCGCTGCTCGGGGTGGGGGGCTGCACCGATTACTCCACCCGCGCCATTCTCACGATTCAGTCCATCAACGACGGCAACGCCTACTTCAGCGACCTTGTCAACGAGGCCGACACCGCGAACGCGTTCACCCCGGTGGACGTGGTCCCGATGAAGCTGGGGAACATCCAGAACGACGGCGGTCTCCCGCTCGCGGCAGGCACTCCGTTCTCGGACATCATTCTCACCAGCTACACCGTCACCTACGACAACGGCATCTACACTCCGGTCAACGGCGGGCTCTCCGGGCACGTGGCCTCGGGGGGATCGACGACGGTCTCCATCATCCTGAGCAACAGCTCCGAGAAGGGAGCGCTGATCGGGATGGGCGGCACGGTCACGACCACCGCGCGGATCACGGTGCGGGGATTCGTCCAGGCGAACGGCGCGAACAACGGCGAGCCCGTGGTCGGGATCGGAGCCCTCACGGTGCAGGTCGGAAACTTCGGAGACAGCGACGTGAACTAGCAGCGTCCGCGGCTTACGCGATCCCCTCGGTCCGAGTCGCTCCGGCGTCTCGGGCCGATTCGTTTCCGGCGGCCAGCGGCACCTCGGTGATCCCCGCGCGCTTCAGGGCGAGGATGCGCATCCAGCGCCGGACCGAATCGACCAGCACCGTCGCGACCAGAAGGAGCAGCACCACGCTCAGGATGCCGTCGAGGTAGGCGACGAGCGGCCCCTTGTCCGCGATGTACGCGGGCGACAGGTAGCGGAACGTGTTGAGCACGCCGGCGGTCATGGTGCTCACCGTGAGGAAGCAGAGCGGCCCGAACGTCACCCAGGCGTACCGAGTCGGGCGCTGGCGCAGGATGAAGGTGGTCCCGACCGCCAGCGCGATCACCGCGAGGAGCTGGTTCGCCACTCCGAAAAGCGGCCAGATAGTCTCGATGCTCCCCGTCACCGTCAAAAACCCCCAGGCCAGGCAGACCACCGCTCCCACGCCGGCCACCGCGGCCACGTTCGTCGTGGATCCGAGCGGGGCCCACACGCGCTTCAGCACGTCCTGGAACAGGTAGCGGGCCACGCGCGTCCCGGTGTCCAGCGCCGTCAGGATGAACACCGCCTCGAACATGATCGCGAAGTGGTACCAGTAGGCCATCAGGTGGCCCATCCCGGGGATCTGTCGCAGGATGTTGGCCATCCCCACCGCGAGCGAGACGGCGCCCCCGGTCCGCCCCTGGAGATTCTCCTCGCCGACCAGGCGCGTCAGCTCGGCGAGCTGCACCGGCTGGATGCCCAGGGCCGCCACCGCCTTCGGCACGCCGTTGATAAGGTAGTAGTCGTTCGGCGCGAGCGTGGTGGCCGCGACCAGCGCCATGATGGCGACCACGCCCTCGGTGAGCATCGCGCCGTAGCCGATGAAGCGGATGCTCCCCTCGTTGGGGACCATGCGCGGCGTCGTGCCCGAGCCGATCAGCGCGTGGAAGCCGCTGATCGCGCCGCACGCGATGACGATGAAGCAGAACGGGAAGACCTTCATCCCCGGGAGGACGGGTCCGGTGCCGTCGATGAACGGAGTGATCGCGGGCATCTGGATCTTCGGATGGACGATCGCCACGCCCACGACGAGGAGAACGATGGTCCCGATCTTCATGTAGGTGGACAGGTAGTCGCGCGGGCAGAGGAGGAGCCATACCGGGAGCGTCGCCGCGACGAAACCGTAGAGCGGGAGGATCATGCCCAGCGTCTTCGGGGAGAGCGTGAACCACTTCGCGTAGGGCGACGCCACGAGCCACGGCCCCGCCAGCACGGCCGCGAGGATCAGGCCCACGCCGATCAGACTCCCCTCCACCACGCGCCCGGGGCGGATCTTGTACATGTAGAGGCCGAAGAGGAGCGCGGCCGGGATCGTCATCGCCACGGTGAAGGTTCCCCACGGGGACTGCGCGAGCGCGTTCACCACCACGATGCCAAGCCCCGCGAGGAGAAGGATCGTGATGAAGAGGATCGCGGCCGTGGCCGCGCCGTGCGCCACGGGACCGATCTCCCGCCGCGCGATCTCCGAGAGCGACGAGGCGCGGTGGCGGACCGAGGCGAAGAGGATGATGAAGTCGTGCACCGCGCCACCCAGCGCGGCGCCGATCAGGATCCAGAGCGCGCCGGGGAGGTAGCCGAACTGCGCCGCCAGCACGGGTCCGATGAGGGGTCCCGACGCCGAGATGGCGGCGAAGTGGTGGCCGAAGAGGACGTACTTGTTGGTGGGGACGAAATCGCGCCCGTCGGCCATGGTGACCGCTGGCGTCGGCCGCGAGGGATCCACGCGCGCGACCTTGTGCGCGATGAAGGCTCCGTAGTAACGATAGGAGAACGCGAAAAGGACGATTGCGGCGAGCGGCAGGACGATCGAGTTCACGCGGTCGCCGGTCCCTCCCGGGCCCTACCGAAAGCTACTTCCCGCCGCCCCTTTGTGCTGGGGCCGAGGCGGGCGACGCGGCCCCTTCCTTGTGCAGGGTCACGTTCCGGATCACGATGCCGTATGTCCCTGATCGATGGTAGACCGTGCCGGCGACGTCCACCTTCTTGTGGATGAAGGCCATCACCGGGTCGTTCGGGTTCTTCCCCGGAAGCTCCCCCGCGATGAAGTAGATGCGGTCGTTCGCGCGGTCGTAGATGGCGAGCGTCTGGCCGGAGCGCGCGCAGTCGACCGCGCACTGGAAGTGGCCGGGACCGATCGATTTGACGCCGGCCTCGAGGAAGCAGGCGGGATCCATGACTTCCCCGACGATCGTCGTGACCAGCCCCTTCTGCGGGGGGCTCTTCTTCTGCCCGGCCGCCGCGGGGGTGGCCGCAGGGGTGGAGCCGTGGTGCTCGTGGCCCGTTCCCGACTTCGCGGGTTCCTTGGCCGCGGGCGGGGATGCTCCCATCGTGGCGGCGGCCGCGACGACCGCGATCGCTCCCGACGTGAAAAAGCGCTGGATGTGGTTCATGCAGTCGGCTCCTTGAAGCGCCCTTGGGTTCGCCCGCTACGGCGTGACGGCACTGAGCTTGGGGTTGCGATGTGCTGGGATCCCTAGAAGCCTACCAAATGGGGCATACCCCCGCAAGCCACAGGGAGTTCCGAAGAGAAAACCGAGAGGTGGAACGAGCAGCCTTGGGAAGGATAGCTGATCGGGTCGTTCCGCTCGTAAACCTCATGATCCAGCCGGTTTTCAACCGCCGCGGCCGGACGGTCTGGTATTCTCGCGCGTCCCGTCCTCGTTCCCGGAGCGCCATGCCCAAGCCCTCACTGCGCACGAGCTTGATCCCCTATTCGCCCATCCGGGCCATGTTCCGCCTGGCTGACGAGATGGAGCGCGCGGGCGGGGGCCCGGTCTACCGGATGCACGTCGGCGATCCTGACTTCGCCCCGCCCGAATCCGTGGTCGAGGCGACCACGGCCGCGATCCGCGGAGGAAAGACCCACTACGCGGCGACCGCCGGGCTCCAAGAGCTGCGCGTCGCGCTCGCGGAGAAGGCGCGGCGGCAGAACGGGCTGGCCGCGACGACCGAACACGTGATCGTCACGCCCGGCTCGACCCAGGCGCTCTTTGCCGTGCTCGAGGTGATGTTCGCCGCGGGGGAAGAAGTGCTCCTCCCCGAAGTGCACTGGCCGAATTACCTGCAGCAGATCCTGCTCCTCGGCGGCCGTCCGCTCTTCTATCCGCTCGGAGCCGGCTACCAGCCCGACCTCGACGCCTTGCGCCGGCTGGTGACGCCCCGGACGCGGGGCATCCTCGTCAACAGCCCGAGCAATCCGACCGGCGCGGTCTTTCCGGAGGCGACGCTTCGGGCGATCTACGACCTGGCGCGGGAGCGCGATCTCTGGCTCCTGAGCGACGAGGCGTACGAGGACATCGTCTTCCGGGGTGGGCACGTCTCGCCGGGATCGTTCGAGCGGGACCTGCCGGAGACGGAGCGGCGCGTCTTCTCGCTCTACACGTTTTCCAAGTCGTACGCGATGACCGGCTTTCGTCTGGGATACGTCATCGCCCCGACGCTCCACACCGCGACGCTCCTGCGCAAGTGCCAGGAGCCCCTGGTGGCCAGCGCGGCCATGCCGACCCAGTGGGGCGCCCTCCCCGCGCTTCAGGACAGCGAGCGTCCCGGCGTCGAACGCATGCGCGAGGCGTACCGGCGGCGGCGTGACCTGGCGCTCTCAATCCTGCGTCCGGCGGGGCTCGCCGACTATGAGCCGGACGGCGCGTTCTACATCATGGCGGACGTCTCCTCGACGGGACTCACGGGGGACGAGTTCGCGGAGGGGCTGCTCCGGGAAGAGCGCGTCGCGGTGGCGCCGGGCGTCGGGTTCGCGATCCAGCCCGAGTTCGGGCCCGACGGTCTCCCGCTCGCGAAGCCGGACGAGAGCGGCGCGCCCTCCTACCCAGCCAATCCCAAGGCGCGGCACCGCGTGCGGATCGCGTTCTGCATTTCGGACGAGGAGCTGAAGGAGGGGCTCAAGCGGATGGTGCGCTTCGCGGAGCGTGCGCGCTCCCGGCTTCCTGCCGAAGGCGCCGGCGCCGCGGGCAAGCCGCGGTGAAACGAACGAGCCAAGCCGTCAGCGGACGCGCCCCGCGTCCTTCGCCGCCTTCTCGGTGGCGACGAGCTGCTCTTCGATCAGCCACAGCCCGCCCTCCCAGAACTTGGGATTCGTGAGATCCACACCCACGATCCGCCCCAGCTCCTCCGGCGGCGCCGAGCCGCCGCGCGAGAGCATCTCGACGTAGGCCGGCACGAAGGCGATCCCGCGCCGCTGGTACTCGCGGTAGACCGAGAGCGCGAAGAGCTGCCCGTAGGCGTAGGCATAGACGTATCCGGGCAGCCCGTAGAAGTGCGGGATGTAGGACCACCACGAGCGATACCCCTCGGTGATCTCGATCGCGCTCCCCAGCATGCGCCCCTGGGTTTCGGCCCACAGCTCCCCGAATCGCTCGACGCTCAGCTCGCCGCGCTCGCGCCGCTCGGTGTGTGCCGCCTCCTCGAAGCGGTTCATTGCCGTCTGCCGGAACACCGTGGCGATCTGCCCCTCGAGGCTCTCGGCCAGGAGCGCCAGGCGCGCGTTCGGGTCTTTCGTCTCGGCCAGGAGCTTTCCGAACGTGAGGGTCTCCCCGAACACCGACGCAGTCTCCGCGATGGTGAGCGGCGTCGACTGGTGGAAGACTCCCTGCCCGCGCGCGAGGTACGCGTGGACCCCATGCCCCAGCTCGTGCGCCAGGGTGAGGACGTCCCGCCGGCGCCCCGTCCAGTTCAGCATGACGTAGGGGTTCGCGGACGGAACCGTGTAGGAGCAGAACGCCCCGGTCTGCTTCCCGGAGCGGACCGGCGCGTCGATCCAGGGCTCGTCGAAGAAGCGTCCCACCGCGGCCGCGATGTCAGGCGAGAAGGAGCGGTAGGCATCCAGCACCAGCTCCCGAGACTCGCTCCAGCCGTACGTGTCGTCCGACTCCGCCACCGAGGCATAGCGGTCGTAGTCGGCCAGCCGCTCGATTCCGAGGAGGCGCGCCTTGAGCGCGTACCAGCGCTGCGGCAGGTCGTAGCGACTCTCCACCGCCTTCACCAGGGCTTGCACCGACTCGTCGCTGGCCTCGTTCTCCAGATTGCGGCTCTGGATCCAGCTCGCGTAGCTCCGGTGCCGGTCGTCCATCGCCTTGTCCGAGAGAAGCGTGTTCAGGATGAAGGCGCGCGTGCGAAGCCCCGGCTGGAGCGCCGTCGTGACCGCGCCGGCCGCGGCGCGCCGCACGTCGCGATCGGGCGAGTGGAGCCGCGCCAGCGCCTCTTCGAGCCCCGTGGTCTTGGCGCCGAGCGTCACGGTGATGGCAGAAGTCTGCTCCTCGAAGAGGCGGTTCCACGCGCTCCGCCCGGTCACCCCCTTGTCCGCGAGGATCCGCTCTTCGGGCTCGGAGAGGAGGTGCGGCCGGTGGCGGCGCTCGACGGTGAGATGATGGCGGCAGAAGTCGAGAGCGGGATGTGCGAGGAGCCGCTCGGCACGCTCGTCGG
>JBKJXM010000007.1:0-3157 GCA_046716305.1 Candidatus Eiseniibacteriota bacterium | reverse complement strand
CGGCGGCGGGCGGGCATGACCCGCTTCTACCGGGTGTGCGGCCTCGTCCTCGCCGCGCCTTTCGAGCTGCCCGAGCTCGAAGAGACGAACGAACGCGGGGCCGAGGTGACCGTGCGACTCGCAACGGTGCCGCCGAGCGTCGATCCCGCCGGCTCCGCGACACTGGTCACCATCCCCGGAGTAGCGCGGTTCCTCGTGAGCGCGGGCCCGTTCCTCGACGTGGAGCAGGAGAGCGGGGCGGATCTGCATCGGCTCCGGGCCTTCCTTCTAGGCCCCGTCCTGGCCGCCCTGCTCCGTCTCCGAGGTCGGCTCGTCCTCCATGCGAGCGTGGTCGAGCTCGGCGGCCGCGTGATCGCCGTGTGCGGTCCCTCGCGCTCCGGCAAGTCCACTCTCGCCGCGGCCCTCTGCCGGGCCGGAGGGCGCAGCCTCGGCGACGAGATCGGCGCCGTGGAGTTCGATGGGGATGGCCGGGCGATGGTGCAGCCGGGGACGGTTGCCCTCAGCCTTCGCGCGACAGCCGCCGCGCCGGGCCCGGGTTCGGCGGCACGGCACGGCCCGGGTCCCACCGACGAGCGCGTGCTCCTTCGGCCGGCCACCCGACGCCGGCCGGCGCCACTGGACGATGTCTATGTCCTCGGGTGGAACGACGCGGAGGCTCCGGCACTGGAGCGCCTGCGGGGCACGGAGTCGTTCGTCGCGCTCCGGCGGGACGCGCTGTATCGGCCGTGGCTGGTGCGGGGCCAGGAGCGCCGGAACCTCATCGACTGCGGCCGCCTGGCCCGCGCGTGCGCGTGCTTTCGCCTGCGACGGTCTCCCAGCGGGAGCCCCGCGGCGTCGAGCGACGTGCTGATGGCCCACCTCGCCGCGCCGGCTTGACCGCGCTAGGATAGACGCGCTTTCGGAGGAATGCCGATGAACGACCACGGGCCTCTGGAGCCGACCCAGCTCGTGACCCGCAGCGACACCGTGACCGCGACCGAGCTGGACGGAGAGACGGTCATGATGAGCGTCGAGAGTGGGAAGTACTACCACCTCGACGCCGTCGGTACCGACATCTGGAAGGTGCTCGACCGGCCCTCTTCTCTCGACGGCATCGTCTCCCACCTCCTGAGCCTCTACAGCGTGTCGGAAGAGCAGTGCCGGGTGGACACCCTGGAGTTCCTCGACACCCTCCTCGCCGGAGGCGTCGTCCGCCGCGTGTAGGGACGGCGAGGCGCTCCGGGGAGCCGCACCATGGACTTTGGACAGAAGCTGAGGACCCTCGGCCACATCGAGGTCCAGCGCCTCCAGCAGCTCGTGGAGGGCGTCTCCGAGCAGGTCTGGCTGAGCAACACCTTTCGGCAGGACCGCTTCGGGCCGCACGGCCGGACGCGGTCGCTCATCTTCCGCTACGCCGAGCCGGACGACCCCTGGGGACACCGCGACCTCCCCATGGGGCAGGCGTGGCGGGACCTGCTGGACCCGGTGATCCGACAGGCCGCGGCGGGCTACGGCTACGAAGACGCGGGTTGCTGCTCCATCATGATCGCCAATCTCCCCGCCGGGCAGTCGATCGACGCGCACCGCGATTTCGGAACCGCGTCCGAGATCGCCCATCGGATCCACGTGCCGCTGCGCGCGGACGCCGAGGTGGACTTCACGATCGAGGGCGAGGTGTTCCACCTCGCGGAGGCGGTCGCCTACGAGGTCAACAACACGCTGACTCACGCGTGCTTCAACCGTGGGAAGCAAGACCGCCTCCACCTGATCTTCGACTACGTGGATTGGAGAAAGGCGGCGGGGCGGCGCCCGGGTCCCGCACCGCCGGGCGAGGTCAAGACCACCTCTTGAGCAGCTTCTGCTGCTTCTACGACGCGTCTCGAGAACCCCTTCCGGCCCGTGTCCTCGACGTGCTCGTGGAAGCCATCGCCCCTCCCGGCGAGGCGCCGGGCGCGATCCGGCCGAGGCCCTTCGTGGCCCTTGCTCAGTACCAGCGGACCGATACACCCGAGTCGGCAGCGGCCATCCTTCCGCTGCGCAAGGACGGCTGCACCCTGGTGGCGGATGCCCGGCTCGACAACCGCCTCGACTTGCGGAGGGACCTTGGGCTGGCCGCCGCCGCTCTTCCGGATACCGACCTCCTGCTGGAGGCGTACCTGGCCTGGGGCGAGGGGTGTGTCCACCGGATCGAGGGCGAGTTCAGCGTCGCCGTCTGGGACGACCGGGAGGGCAAGCTCTTCTGCGCCAGGGATGGGATGGGCGACCGGGCGCTCTACTACGGCCGGAGCGGTCGCCAGATCGTCTGCTCGAACGAGGTTTACGTCCCCCGGGCCTGGCCGGCGCTGTCGAAGGAGGTGGACGAGCTGTCCGTGGCCGGGGCACTGGTGCGCCGGGGCCTCTTCTGGCACGACCCAGGGCGGACGTGGCTGCGCGACATCTCGCAACTCCCTCCCGGACACACCCTCGCGGCGCGCGACGGCCGGCTCCAGACGTCCTCCTACTGGTCGATCCTCGAACAGGCGGAGCGGCCACTGCCCCCCGCCTCCCTCTCCGAGCACCACGAGCACTTCCGGCAGATCCTGCGCCGTGCCGTGGTGTCCCGGCTCCGCAGCGTACGCGGCGTCGGCTCGCACCTGAGCGGCGGGCTCGACTCCAGCACCATCGCCTGCGTGGCCGCGTCGGACCTGCGGAAGGATGGACGCACGCTCCCCTGCTTCACGCACGTCGTGCCGCTTTCCTTCGAACGGGCGGACGCGCCCGGCCGCAGCCACCGCGAGGAGCCGTTCGTGGAAGCGGTCGCCGCGCTCCAGACCAACATCCGAGTCCGCTATGTGAGCGGGCACGAGCGGCCGCTGTTCGACGGCCTCGAGGAGCAGTTCCACTACATCGGGGTAGCCCATCCCAACTACTGGAACCAGACCTGGTTCGACGGCATCGCACGGGAAGCGCAGGGTCTCGGCCTCGGCTCCGTCCTGGCCGGGATCTCCGGAAATCTCACCATGTCGTACGTGGGCACGGCTCCGCGGAGCTGGAGGACGGGCCTGCGCCGCGTCCTGTCCCGCCTTCGGGGGACGGACCGGATGCCCTGGCGCGACCGGACGGCCCTGCGTGCCGACGTGGCCCGGAAGCTCGGGATCGACGGCCGCGTGCAGGCGATCCGCCACGGGCGGGAGGAGGG
>JBKJXM010000006.1:0-2907 GCA_046716305.1 Candidatus Eiseniibacteriota bacterium | reverse complement strand
GTCATGTGGAGGCTCTGGCGGACGCGCGGGTCGCCGAGGCCGACCTGGAGCGCGCGATCGGAGAGCGTCGCTACTAGATGAAAACCCGGCAGCGGAACATCCTGCTCGCGGCGGTGGGCGCCCTGCTCCTCGTCGTGATCGTCGTCGCCAATCTGGCCCGCGGCGGCGGCGGCGGCTCGAAGGTCGCCATCCAGGCCGCCGACGTGAAGCGCGGGAGCGTCTCCTCCACGGTGCGGGCCCCGGGGCGGATCCAGCCGGTGACGCAGGTGAAGCTGTCCGCCCGCGTGCCCGGCGAGGTGGTCCGGCTGGCGGTGAAGGAAGGGGACATGGTCCGGAAGGGGCAGTTCCTGCTCCAGCTGGACGACACGCAGGTGCGGTCGCGCGTGCGCGAGTCCCAGGCCGCTCTCGAGGCCGCGCGCTCGAACCTCCGCCTGGCGGAGGCGTCCTTCGCCCAGACCGACGCCTCGCTCCTCCGGAAGGAGGCGCTCTTCGAGCGGAAGCTGGTGTCGCCCGAAGAGGTGGAGGCGGCCCGCACCCAGCGGAACGCCGACAAGGCTCGCGTCGACGCGAACCGCGAAGACGTTCAGCGCGCCGTGGCGACGCTCTCGGGCTCCCTGGACAATCTGAAGAAGACGACCTTCACCGCGCCCATCCCGGGCACGGTGACGCAGCTCGCGATCGAGCGCGGGGAAATCGTCGTGACGGGCACCATGAACAATCCCGGGACGGTGATCCTGACCATCGCCGACATGAGCGCGATGAAGGTGGAAGCGGACGTGGACGAGACCGACGTCAGCTCGGTCGCGCTGGGCCAGCCCGCGACCGTCCGCGTGGACGCCCTGCCCGACGCGACGCTCTCGGGGCACGTGACCGAGATCGCGAACTCGCCCAAGTTCGCCGACCAGGGGACGCAGGAGCAGCAGACCAACTTCGAAGTGGACATCGCGGTCGAGAGCCCGCCTCCCACGCTCCGCCCCGGAATGACGGCCGATGTGGAGATCCGCACGGCGAGGAAGGACGGCGTGCTCACCGTGCCGATCCAGTCGGTGGTGGTGCGGACGCCGGAGGAGCTGAAGCCGCCGCGGAAGGGCCGGCGCGGCGCGAAGGCCGCGGCCGCGGCGCCAGCCCCGGCGGACAGCGCCGGGAAGGCCAAGGAGGAGATCAAGGGCGTGTTCGTGGTCTCGAACGGAGTGGTCGAGTTCCGGAAGGTGAAGACCGGAATCTCGAGCGACACCGACTTCGAGGTGACCGGGGAGCTGAAGGAGGGGGACAAGGTCGTTACGGGTCCCTTCCGCGTGCTCCGCACGCTGAAGCCGGGGTCCAAGGTGAAGATCGAAGAGGCGAAGCGCCCGAAGGCGGAGAAATCGTGAGCGAACCCGCGTCGCCCGCGCCGCCGGACTACGAAGGCGCCCTTATCCAGATCCGGGACGTGCGGAAGGTGTACGTCATGGGCTTGTCCGAGGTCCACGCGCTCGACGGGGTGAACATCGACATCGCCCGCGGCGAGTACGTCGCGGTGATGGGGCCCTCGGGCTCCGGCAAGTCCACTCTGATGAACGTGATCGGCTGCCTCGACACGCCCACCAGCGGCTCGTACAAGCTCAGCGGCACCGAGATCCGCGACCGGGACGACGACGAGCTGGCCCGCATCCGGAATCGCGAGATCGGGTTCATCTTCCAGACGTTCAACCTGCTGCCCCGCGCCGACGCGCTCCACAACGTCGAGCTTCCGCTCATCTATTCCGGGATACCGTCCAAGGAGCGCCGGGAGCGCGCGCGGGAGATGCTCGAGCTGACGGGACTCTCGGACCGGATGCACCACCGCCCAAACGAGCTCTCGGGAGGGCAGCGGCAGCGCGTCGCCATCGCGCGCGCGCTCGTGAACCATCCCTCCATCGTGCTCGCCGACGAGCCGACCGGAAACCTCGACTCCAAGACCGGCGTGGAGATCATGGCGCTCCTGGCGGACATCCACCGGAGGGGCAACACCGTCATTCTCGTGACGCACGAGGAGGACATCGCGGCCCACGCGCGTCGCGTCGTCCGCCTCCGCGACGGCCTGATCGAGAGCGATCGCCCCCAAACGGCCCGGACGCCCGCGATTCCCTCCGCCGCGTCCCCGTGACCCCGCGGGGAACCTCGCGCCGGGAGTTCTGGCTGGCGCAGGTCGAGAATCTCAAGATCGCCCTCGACGCCATCCGCGCGAACAAGCTCCGCACGGTCCTGACCGTGCTGGGCAACGTGGTCGCGGTGATGTCGGTGATCATGGTGGTGGCCGTGATCGACGGCGTGAACACCTACGTCGGCGAGAAGATCCTCGATCAGGGCCTGCAAGTGGTCACCATCGACAAGTACGGCCTCATCACCAGCGACGAAGCCTGGCGCGACGCCGAGAAGCGGCGCGATCTGACACTCCGCGAATCGAACGCGCTGGAGCGTCGCATGAAGACGGCCTCGAAGGTGGTGGCTCAGGTGGACGCCGTGAAGCGGGTGCGCGTCGGGCGGACGGAGCTGGCCAACGTGCAGGTGCGCGGGAGCACCGCCGGCTACGAGGAGGTCGGCAAGCTCGAGGTCACCGAGGGGCGCCACTTCGACGCGGGGGACGTCGAGCGGCGTCGGGCCGTCACGGTGATCGGCTCCGAGGTGGCCGCGGCGCTCTTTCCGGTCGCCGACCCGATCGGGCAGTCGGTCAAGGTCGCCGGTCACCAGCTCCTGGTCGTCGGCGTGCTGAAGTCGCGCGGAAACGTCCTGGGGCAGAGCCAGGACAACCTGATCGTCACCACTCTCGGCCAGTTCGAGAAGATGTTCGGATCGCGGCGGTCTCTCTCGATCCTCGTGAAAGGCACGCCCGAGACTCCTCTCGAGCGGGTGG
The DNA here is from genome assembly GCA_046716305.1 of Candidatus Eiseniibacteriota bacterium. GTDB lineage: Bacteria > Eisenbacteria > RBG-16-71-46 > SZUA-252 > SZUA-252 > DASQJL01. The sequence continues at coordinate 35 of JBKJXM010000006.1, read as the reverse complement.
AGGACGAGGCGCGCATGGTGCTTCGCGCCGAGCGC
>JBKJXM010000005.1:0-2675 GCA_046716305.1 Candidatus Eiseniibacteriota bacterium | reverse complement strand
CCATGGACTTCGACGACCTGCTGCTCTACACCGTGCGCCTCTTCGACCTGGACGAGGGCGTGCATCGCCTGTACGCCACCCGCTTCCGCCACGTCCTCGTGGACGAATACCAGGACACCAACGCGATCCAGTTCGAGCTGATCGAGCGGCTCTCGCGCCTCCACCGGAATCTCACGGTGGTCGGCGACGACGACCAGTCGATCTACGGCTGGCGGGGCGCCAACGTGGAGAACATCCTCTCCTTCGAGAAGCGCTATCCCGAGGCGGAGGTGCTCCGCCTGACCCAGAACTACCGCTCGACCCAGACGATTCTCCGCGCGGCCCATGGGGTGGTCCGGAACAACGCCGGGCGCAAGGAGAAGGAGCTCTGGACCGAGAACGCGGCGGGCGATCCGCTGACCCTCCACGTGCTTCCGGACGAGGAAGCGGAGGGGGAGAAGGTGGTGTCGGTGCTCCTGGAAGAGCGCAGGCTCCGGGAGCGCGGCAACCGCGACTTCGTCGTTCTCTACCGCACGAACGCGCAGTCGCGCGCGGTGGAAAACGCGTTTCGGCGCTCCGGGATCCCCTACCAGCTCACGGGGGGGATCTCGTTCTACGAGCGGCGCGAGGTGAAGGACGTGCTCGCGTATCTGCGCGCGCTGGTCCAGCCCAAGGACTCCATCTCCTGGAATCGAGTCCTGAACGTGCCGCCGCGGGGGATCGGAAAGACCACGGTGGACCGGCTGCAGCAGTTCGCCGAGGAGCGGCGGCTCACCGTGCCCGACGCGCTCGCTCATCCGGAGCTTCCGGCGGCGCTGGGCGGTCCCGCCGCGAAGAAGCTGGCGGGCGTGGCGGCCCTCTTCGAGAGCATGCGCCCCTTTCTCACGCTCTCGGCGCCCGCGTGCGTCGCCGAGGTCGTGGCGGCCGTGCGCTACCGCGAGTATCTTCTCGAGGAATCCCCGGCCGAGGCCGAGGAGCGGATCGAGAACGTGGAGGAGCTGATCGCGGGTGCGGAGTCCTACGCCCGCCGCGCCGACGATCCCTCGATCGAGGGGTTCCTTTCCGAGGTGGCGCTCCTCACCGACGTGGACCTGTGGGACGAGACCGAGGACGCGGTGAACCTCATGACCATCCACTCCGCGAAGGGGCTCGAGTTTCCGGTGGTGCTGATCGTGGGGCTGGAGGAGGGCGTTCTCCCGCACGCCTCCGCGCTGGACGACGCGGCCGAGCTGGAGGAGGAGCGCCGGCTTTTCTACGTGGCGCTGACGCGGGCCCGCGAGCGGGTCCACCTGTTCCACGCCACGTACCGCCGCTCGTGGAACGCCGCCGGCGGCGGCATCTCCCGCTTCGCCGCCGAGATTCCGGCCGACTGCGTGGTCGTGGAGGAGGCGCGGATGTGGGACGCTCCCGCCCCGCGGATCGCGCCGCGCAAGAGCCGGAGCGCCGGCAGGGAGCCCAGCGCGGTGGGACTGCGTGTCATCCATCCGCAATTTGGAGAGGGGGTCGTCGTGAGCAGCGAAGGGATCGGAGAGCGGGCCAAGCTGACCATCCAGTTCCGTCGGGCCGGCATCAAGAAGATCCTCGCCGCTTTCGCGGAGCTGTCTCATGCCGATTGACGCGGGAACCGTCGAGAAGATCGCCGCGCTCGCGCGGCTCGAGCTGGATCCGGCCGAGCGCGAGCGGATGGTGCGCGAGCTTCAGGCCATCCTCTCCTACGTGGAGCAGCTCCAGGCGGTCGACGTGACCGGGATCGAGCCGACGAGCCAGGTGACGGAAGGGGATCCGCCGCCGCTCCGGCCGGACGAGGCGCGACCCTCCGGCGTGCGGGACGAGGTGCTCGCGCAGGCGCCCGACCGCGACGGGGACTACTTCCGGGTGCCGCAGGTCGTATGAGCCCAGATTCCACCCGCACCGGAGACGGGGGCCGCTGGATCGCGGCCACGGCCTCCGAGATCGCGGACGCGGTGCGCGAGGGCCGGACCAGCGCGGAAGAGGTGGCGCGCGCCTTCTTGAAGCACGCCGACCACACCGCGGAGCGCCTGGGCACCTACCTCCACCGGATGCCCGAGGAGGCGCTGCGCGACGCGCGCGCCGTGGACGCGAAACGCTCGGGCGGCGCGCGACTCGGTCCGCTCGCGGGCGTCCCGGTCGCGATCAAGGACAACATCGCCATCCGCGGCATCCCGACCACGTGCGGCTCGAAGATCCTCGAAGGGTACCGCCCGCCGTACGACGCGCACGTGATCGAGCGGCTGCGCGAGGCGGACGCGATCGTGGTGGGGAAGACCAACTGCGACGAGTTCGCCATGGGATCGTCGACCGAGAACTCGGCCTACCATCCCACGCGGAATCCGTGGGACACGTCGCGGGTGCCCGGCGGCTCGAGCGGCGGCTCGGCGGCGGCGGTCGCGGCGCGCGAGGCGCCGCTCGCCCTGGGCTCGGACACCGGGGGCTCGGTGCGCCAGCCGGCCGCGTTCTGCGGAGTGGTCGGGCTGAAGCCGACCTACGGACGGATCAGCCGTTCGGGTCTGGTGGCGTTTGCATCGAGCCTGGATCAGATTGGAATCGTCACCAGGACTGTCGCCGAATGTGCGGAGGTGTTCGGCATGATCGCTGGGCATGATCCAGCGGATTCAACGACCAGCACCGTTGCCCTCGCCGATCCCCTCGGCGGTTTGAGCGCCGGCGTTCGAGGG
>JBKJXM010000004.1:0-2629 GCA_046716305.1 Candidatus Eiseniibacteriota bacterium | reverse complement strand
CTGCCGTGAACACGGCGCCCGTAGGGACACCGGTCGCGGTAAGCGACGTGATCGCGTCGCCGTCAGGATCCGCGGCGGAGACCGTCACGGTCAGCAGCTCGTTCTCATTGACGGAAGCCGTCGCCGGAGCGGTGACGACAGGAGCGCGGCCGACGTCATTCACTGTGATCCCTGTGCTCGCCGACCCGCTCAGCGCGTTGGCGGCCGTGAAGGTCACCGTGTAGCTGCCCGCCTGCGTGTAGGCAGGGGTCCAGTTGAGCGTCCCGCTCCGGTTGTCCAGGGCTGCCGTGAAGGTCGCTCCGGCCGGCACTCCGCCCGCGGTGAGGGAGGCAATGGCTTCTCCGTCCGGATCGGCCGCGGAAACGTTCAGGGTCAGGGGCTGATTCTCGTCCACCGTAGCCGCTGGCGGCGCCGTCACGACCGGCGCGTAGTCCACGTCGTTCACGGTGATCACCGTGCCCGCCGAGCCGCTCAGCGCATTCGAGGCGGTGAAGGTCACCGTATAGCTGCCGACCTGACCCGTGGCCGGCGTCCAGCTCAGGGTACCGCTGGTGTTCGCGGGTCCAGCCGTGAAGACGGCGCCCGTGGGAACGCCCGTCGCATCAAGCGACGAGAGCGCCTCCCCATCCGGGTCCGCGGCGGAGACGTTCAGGGTCAGCAGCACGCCCTCGTCCACGCTCGCCGTCGCAGGGGACGTCACGATCGGGGCGCGATCCACGTTGTTGACAGTGATCACGGTGCTCGCGGCTCCGCTCAATGTGTTGGCCGCCGTGAAGGTCACCGTGTAGGAGCCCGCCTGCGTGAAGTTCGGGGTCCAGTTCAGCGTGCCGCTGGTGTTCGCCGGATCAGCTGTGAACGTGGCCCCGGCCGGAACGCCGCTCGCGATCAGCGACGCGATGGCACTCCCGTCGGGGTCCGTGGTCGAAACGCTCACCGTGATCAGCGCGCCCTCGTCGCCGGAAGCCGCAGGCGGAGCCGTGACGATAGGATTCCGATCCACGTCAGTGACGGTGACGACGGTGGTCGCGGAGCCGCTCGAGGCATTCGAGGCGGTGAACGTCACCGCATAGCTCCCCGCCTGCGTGAAGCCCGGCGTCCAGGTCAGGGTGCCGCTCGTGTTCCCGGGGCCCGCGGTGAACGTGCCTCCGGTCGGGACGCCGCTCGCCGTGAGCGACGTGATGGCCTCGCCGTCAGGGTCCGAGGCCGAGACGTTCACGGTGACCAGATCGCCCTCCGCGACGGTCGCCGTGGCCGGGGCCGTCACGACGGGGGCGGGGTTCGTGTCGTTCACGGTGATCGAGGTGCTCGCGGAGCCGCTCAGAGCGTTGGCCGCCGTGAAGGTCACCGTGTAGGACCCCGATTGGGTCAACGTCGGCGTCCAGCTCAACGCGCCGCTGGTGTTCCCGGATCCCGCCGTGAACGTGGCCCCCGAAGGCAGACCGGCGGCGGTCAGGGACGTGATCGGGTCCACGTCCGGATCCGCGGCGGTCACGGCCAGAGTGAAAGCGCTGCCCTCCGTCGCGGTGGCGGTCGCGGGAGCCGTGACCACAGGGGCCTGATCCGCGGCGATGTACCGGATCGAGATGTTGTCGGTGAAGAAGACTTCGTTGTTCGCGACCGGGAAGTCGATCACGTTGAAGTCCAGCGTCGAGCCCGACGCGACGGTCACGTAATCCATCGTCACCATCTTCCAGGTCGGCGATAGGGTCACCCCGGTCGAATAGAACCCGCCCACCTTGGTGATTCCGGAGTACTCGCGCACCTGGAGCTTCGCGCTTCCGGTGTTGCTGGCCGACCGGACCCATGCCGTGAACCGGTAGCGGCGTCCGACAGCCGGGACCGTCAGAACCCAGTTCGGACTGTCGTTGGTACCGAATGCGACCGTGTTGTTCGCGCCCGTGATCCGGCACGCCCAGGACCCGTCGAAGCCTCCCGCGACCCGAAGGAGGGTTCCGCCCGAGTAGGAGCCCCAGTTGTTCAAATTCGTCTCGAAGGAGGGATTACCCACGAGATTCGGCTGGTTCCCGACGGCGGCGACGAGCACGGAAGCGGTCGTCGAGCTCGTCGCCCCGTTGTTGTCGGCAACCGTGACGGTAAGGGTCCAGGTGCCGGCTGTGTAGGAGTGCGTCGCGCTGGACGAAGGGCCCGGGCCCGCTACCGTGCCGTCGCCGAAATTGAACGTGTAGCTCGCGATCGTGCCGTCGGGGTCCGAGGAGCCCGACGCGTTCGCGGTGACCAGGAGCGGCGCGTTCCCCGTCGCCGGGGACACGCTGAGCGCGGCGACCGGATTCTGGTTCGAAGCCTCCACGTTGATGACGGTGGACGCGGAGCCGCTCAGGGCGTTCGAAGCCGTGAAGGTGACCGTGAAATTGCCGAGCTGCCCCACGGCCGGGGTCCAGGCCAGGGTTCCCGACGCGTTGCCCGCTCCCACCGTGAAGGTCGCGCCCGAAGGGAGGCCCGAAGCCGCGAGCGACGCGATGGCCACGCCGTCCGGGTCCGTCGCGGTCACGCTCAGATTGAGCGCAAGCCCGACCTTGGCGCCGGCCGTGGGCGGGGCCGGGGCGGCCGGTGGGGGGTCGGGGTTGTTGGCCGTGATCGCCGTGGGGCCGGAGCCACTGAGCGCGGTGGG
>JBKJXM010000003.1:0-4022 GCA_046716305.1 Candidatus Eiseniibacteriota bacterium | reverse complement strand
GCTCAATACTCCATCCCGGCGCGCGACTCGATTCCCTTCTTGTAGTGGTGCTTGATCTCGCGCACGTCGCTGACCGTGTCGGCCAGCTCGATAAGCTCGGCCGACGCGCCGCGCCCCGTCAGGATGAGATCCATCCATCGTGGCCGCGCACGCGCCAGCGCGAGCACTTCGTTTTCCGGTAAAAGGCCGTAGCTTGCTACGTAGATGATCTCATCGAGGATGAGCAGGTCGTGCTGCTGGGCTCGGACAATCTCCCACGCCTTGTCCAGGCCCTGCCGCGCCAGCTCGAGATCCAACGGGTCCGGATTCTTCGGGTCCACGAACGCATTCCGGCCGTACTGGTAGACGTCCACCCCCAGCCGGTCGCGCAGCACTTCCAGCTCGCCGTAGATGCGCCCCTTCATGAATTGGACGACGGCGACCTTGAAGCCGTGCCCCAGGCCGCGCAGCGCCGTCCCAAACGCCGAGGTCGTCTTCCCCTTGCCGTTTCCGGTGACGACGAGAAGGACGCCCTTGCGCGTCTCGCGGGGCTCGGATGGAAGCGCCGATCCCGATGCGGCGGCGTCAGTTGCAGAAATCTGGGGCATCCCGACATGCTACCACCGCCCCGGCGCTCCGTCAACCTGAGCCGGGGGAGCGGTTGTGGGTCGCAGGGACCTGAGGTGTATCCTTGTCGGGCTGCTGCGCTACCTTGCGCCACATCTTTGGCTGGCCCGCCGGCGGAGGCACCCATGAACTCGCCCCGTGGAATCGTGCCCTCTTCGTTCTTCCTGCTGCTGCTCGCGTACACTCTGCCTTCTGCGGCTCTCGGTCAGTCGGGAAGCGGGGCCATTTCGACGTTCTTCGACCCGTCCATCGCGTCAGCGGGGATGGGCAGCGCCGCGGTGGCCACTTTCTGGGGCGATGATCCCGACGATTGGGCGAATCCGGCCCTCGTCGGGTATCACCGCGGCATTCGGTACAGCTACGGTCGGACGCAGCTTGTCCCGAGTCTGGCCGACGACGTCTTCTTCACCTCCGATCGATTCACCGTGGCGCTCGGTGGAGTCGGAGTTTCAATCGCGGGCAAGCCGGTAGGCGGACTCGGCGGCTACCGCCTTGATTACGGCATGAGTGAGGCAACCGAATCGAAAACGGGAATGTCATCGGACAGTTCTCGGCGTTCGAAGAGGTGCGCCAGCTCGGCGTGGGAATCAGCGTGTTTCAGGCGCTCGAGAGCTTCATCGGGGCCAACGGCGGCAATGCCCCCAATATCAGTCGATATGTGGATCTATCGGTCGGGCACGCTTGGAAGGACATCGTCGTGGACTTCGCGCCGGGATTCATCGGCGTGGGCGGAACCTCCGCTCGAGCGAATACCACGGAAAAAGATCGCGGCGCGCTCCTCCGGGTGACGCCGTACGGCTCCAATCGCAAGGGAGCCGAGCGCGGCTCCCCAGTGAGGCTGGACTTGGCGGGCGCATTCTCCCAGCGAAACTACGGCCGCCAAGAACTGGTGTACATCAATGTGAGTCAGAGTGACCCGATCATCGAGGACCGACGGGTCGGAGCCGCTGCGCGCGTTACCCTCCGCCTACCCACAAGCTCGGATGGCGTGTGGAGAGTCCTCACTCCGGAGATCGGTCTCGGGGCGGCATGGGAACAGTCTCGCTTCTACGACGGAGACGTTCGCGTCGGCAGCCGGGCGATTAATCGGACCGGCCAGGAGATCACGATCCTCGGGCTGGTTTCCCTTCGCCACGGGTTCGTCGACGACCCGTCCGGATGGATCCAAGACGACTCATGGGGCGTAGGAGCCGCGCTCCAGTACCGGGGCATGTTCGGCGCACGCTATGACTGGGCGCAGATACCCCAGGCGAGCTTCCTGCAGGAAGTGAAGCGGCACGGGTTCAGCGTGTTCATCGACCCGTACCGGATGTGGCAGGCGGCGCACAAGGAGCCGGAGTACCACTAAGACCGTCACCGCGTCGCGCTCACTCCCAGTACCGCACCGGCCACGTCATACGCGGACCGCGGCCGGCCGATCCGCGCGGCAGCCTCCCGCATCACCCCCAGATGCTCGGGGTGTACCTCGAAGTGCTGGAGCCGGTAGTGCAGCTCCTCGTAGTCGTGCACGCGGACTCCGGCGCCGGTTTCCTGGAGGAAGTCGCAGTTCCGCTCCTCCTGCCCCGGGATGGGCTGGAACACGATCATGGGCAGCCCACGCGCCATGGCCTCGCTGCTCGTGAGCCCGCCCGACTTCCCCACCATCACGTCGGCGGCGGCCATCAGGAGATCGACGCGCTCGATGAAGCCGTGGATCTGGATCCGATCCCCCAGGCCTCGCGCGCGCCGGGCCAGCTTTTCCCGCATCGCCTCGTTCCGCCCGCAGATGACCAGCGCCTGAACCCGCTCGGGCAGCGACAGGATCACCTCCAGCACCTGCTCCATGGGGCCCCATCCGAACCCGCCGCTCATCGCGAGCACGGTCATCCGCGACGGGTCGGGGTCCAGCCCCAGTGCTCGGCGCGCCTCGCCGCGCTCGATCGGCACCGCGAATCGGGGGTCGATGGGAATTCCGGTCACCTGGATACGCTCGGGCGGCACCTCGCCGGTGTCCACGAGCTGGTCCTTGGTGGTCTGCGTCGCGACGAAGTAGCGGTCGGTCGCGCGGTAGACCCAGATGGGATGCACCAGGAAGTCGGTGATCGCGGTCATGACGGGGATCTGCAAGCGCCCTTCCTCACGCAGCGTGGCGTACACCTCGGAGGGTAGGAACTGGGTGCAGAGGACCGAGTCGGGGCGCAGGCGCTCCACCGCGCCCAGAAAGTCCTGGCAGAACATCATGGTGGCCCGCGTGCGCGAGCGCGCGCGGAAGCCGTGCGGCGGGGTGCCGACGCGCTTGTAGACCTCGCCCCACACGCGAGGGGTGCGCGCGAGCATCCGGTTGTAGGTGGAGGCGTAGAGGATTCGAAGCGGCCACGTGGCGAACTCGAGGGCGTCGTGGAGGATCGGCTCGGAGCGGGGATCCAGCTCGCGCATGGCCTGCGCGACGGCGCGGGCGGCGCGCTCGTGGCCGACGCCCGCGCGAACGTACAGGATGAGCACGCGCTTGGACCCGGCCGAGCGCGGCAGTGCCTCGCTCACCCCGCGCGGCTCAGAAGAAATGCCGCCCGCCTCCGGGGAACGCGTTTCGGATGTGCTCGACGCGAAGGCGGGATCCATCGGCCTCCCACGTGATGCCGACCACGTCGAACCGCACGGGCCGATCGGTGAGCCCGCGCGCCTGAAGCCACCGCGTCGCGGCGCGAGCGACGTCCTCGCGCTTCTTCCAGTTCACCGCGACCAGGGGCGCCGCGGTGTCGGTGCCGGTCCGCAGTTTCACTTCCACGAACACGATCGCGTCGCCCTCGCGGGCGATCAGGTCGATCTCGCCCCGGCCGGATCGGACGTTCCGGTCGAGGATCTCAAGACCGCGCGCGGCGAGAAAGGTCTCGGCGATCCGCTCGCCTATCCGTGCGGCTCGCCGCTTCCACTCAGAGCCATAGCGCTCGGCCGGCCGCTCCCGAACCACACAATCCACGCGCACCCCTCAATCCCAACATGCGCCGGCGCATGTGCCGCTTTGACGCAGCATCGCTACAGCTCCAGCGCCACCTGCTCGTACATGCGCTCCCACACGGGCCGGAAGCTCCTCCGGTGGATGTCGCACGGGCCGTGCTCCCGGAGCGCGCTCAGATGCTCCGGCGTCCCGTATCCCTTGTTGCTCGCGAACAGGTAGGCGGGGTGGTGCACCGCCTGCTCCACCATCATCGCATCGCGCGTCACCTTGGCGACCACCGACGCCGCCGCGACCGACAGGCTCTTCGCGTCGCCATCAATGACCGCCTCGCACCGGAAGTCCGGGCTGAAGACGTCCTTCCCATCAACCAAAAAGCCCTGGGGAGCCATCCCCAGAGCTTCGACCGCCCGCCTCATCGCCAGCAAGGACGCCATTCGAATGTTGAAGGCGTCGACTTCTTCCACGCTCGCTACCCCTACCC
>JBKJXM010000002.1:0-4563 GCA_046716305.1 Candidatus Eiseniibacteriota bacterium | reverse complement strand
TTTGTCTTCTCGAGGTGGACGGCGGTATCGACGCGCGGACTGCGTCGATCGCGGCGATGGCCGGCGCCGACTCGTTCGTGGCGGGGCACTCGATCTACCACGCCCCGGACTCGCCCGCCGCGCTCCGCGCGATCCGCGACTCGCTCCCGCGTCCGTGAACGCACTGGTCGCCGGTGGCGCCGGCTACATCGGGAGCATCGTCACCGAGGAGCTGGTCCGGGCGCGCCACTCCGCGATCGTGCTCGACGACCTCTCGACGGGGCACCGCGCGGCGGTGCCGCCGCTGGCGTTCCTGGTAAACGGAGGCATCCGCTACCCCGAGAAGCTCCGCGAGGCGTTCACCACCAAGTCGATCGACTGCGTGATCCACCTCGCGGCCAAGTCGATCGTCTCCGAGTCGGTGGCGGATCCCGCGGGGTACCGGAGTGCGAACGTCGACACGGGCGCGATCCTGCTCGACGCGATGCGGGAGCACGGCGTGAAGCAGATGGTCTTCTCCTCGACGGCAGCGGTCTACGACGCCGCGGCCCCCATGCCGCTGCGCGAGGACTCGCCGCTCCGTCCGGGGAATCCCTACGGCGAGACGAAGCTCAGCTTCGAGCAGCTGCTCCGGGAGCGCTCGGAGAAGGAGGGGCTCCGGTTCGTGTCGCTTCGCTACTTCAACGTGGCCGGCGCGAGCATCGACCGGGGCGAGGACCACCGGAACGAGACCCACCTGATCCCCCTGGTCATCGACGCCGCGCGGGGGACGCGGGGCCCGGTCCCGGTCTACGGCACCGACTACGCCACGCCGGACGGGACCGCCATCCGCGATTACATTCACGTGCTCGACATCGCCGACGCGCACCTGCGCGCGATGCGCTACCTCGCCGAGGGAGGGGAGAGCGTCATCCTGAATCTCGGAACGGGGAAAGGGAACTCGGTGCGGCAGGTGATCCGCGCCGTGGAGGAGGTGGCGGGACGTCCCGTTCCGACGCGGGATTCCCCTCGCCGCGCGGGGGATCCGCCCGCCCTGATTGCCTCGGCGGAGAAGGCGCGACGCGTGTTAGGCTGGACACGGCAGTTCGAAGCACTCGTCGAGATGGTCGAAACCGCGTGGGAGTGGCGTCAGCGCTTCCCGGAGGGATACACGGAATGAGCGATCACAGGAAGAGAAGCGACGACGAGCTGGAGCCCGACAAGATCGAGGAGCGGCTCGTGAAGATCCACGACGTTCCCGACATGGTGACCGGAACGATCCTGACCGACTATCTGAAGTCCGAGGGGATCCAGGCCACGCTGGCGCCCGTCGACATCTCGATGCTTCCCGGTATCGAGTCGACGAGCCACGGCTACTGGGGGCAGATCGAAGTGCTGGAGCGCGACGCGGATCGGGCGCGGGCGCTGATTCAGGATTACTTGAAGGCGCGCCCCGCCGGCACGGCGACGGGCTACGCCCCCGACGACGGCGACCCCGAGGACGCCGCGTGAGGCCGCTTCCCAGCGCGCCTGCGGGAGCCGCACCCATCGCCTCCGACGCCACCCGCGAGACCCTGGCCGAGCGCGTGCGCGCGATGTCGGGGCGCACCGTCCTGGTCGTGGGGGACGTGATCCTGGACCGCTACCTCTGGGGCCGCGCCACGCGCGTGTCGCCGGAGGCGCCGGTCCTGGTCGTGGACGTGGAGAAGGACGAGCTTCGGCTGGGCGGGGCGGCCAATGTCGCGCACAACGTTCGCGCGCTGGGCGCCACGCCGCTCCTGTGCGGCCTGCTCGGCGAAGACGCCGCCGCCGCGGACTGCGCGCGGCTCCTCTCGGAGCGCGAGGTGGACCCGGCCCCGGGGATGGTCCGCGACGGGCGCCGGCGCACCACCCTCAAGACCCGCATCATCGCCCACCAGCAGCAGGTCCTCCGCGCGGATGAGGAATGCCGCGACCCGGTCCAGGGCGAGGTGCGCGAGAAGCTCTGGGCGAAGATCGAGGCCGCGCTGCCGCGGGCGGAGGCGGTGGTCATCAGCGACTACGGAAAGGGCGTCGTCACCTCGGAGCTGTTGGAGCGGCTCCTTCCCGAGCTGGCGATGCGGGGCATCCCGACCGCGGTCGATCCCAAGGAGGAGCACTTCTTCCGCTATCGCGGGGTCACCGTCATCACCCCCAACCTGGCCGAGGCGTCACAGGCCTGGGGACGCCGGATCCGGGACGCGGACGCGCTGCTCGAGGCCGGATTCGGCCTCCGCGAGCGGCTCGGCTCGCGCTCGGTCCTGATCACTCGCGGCGAGGAGGGGATGTCTCTCTTCACCGCGGAGGGGCACACGCACTTCCCGACGCGCGCGCGCGAGGTCTTCGACGTGACGGGCGCGGGCGACACGGTGGTGGCCACGATGGGCGCTGCCCTCGCGGCCCAAGCCTCGCTCCCCGAGGCGTCCGTGCTCGCGAACCACGCCGCGGGGCTCGTCGTTGCCCACGTGGGAACGGCCGTGGCGACCCGGGCAGAGTTGATCGGCTCCCTGGAGGGCTCGGCGCTTGGGTGAGGTGCTGTCGTTCGAGGACGCGCTCCGGCGGCGCGCCGCGGCCCGCGTGCTCTCCCAGACGTTCGTCTTCACCAACGGCTGCTTCGACATCCTCCACCCGGGGCACATCGCCCTCCTCCATCACGCGAAGCACCAGGGGCACTACCTCCTGGTGGGCGTGAACTCCGACCGCTCGGTGCGTACGCTCAAGGGAGCCGGGCGCCCGGCCCAGCGGGACGAGGACAGGGCCACGGTCCTGGCCGCGCTGGCCGACGTGGACGGGGTCTTCGTCTTCGACGAGGAGACGCCGCTCCGGGCCATCGAGGCGCTCGTTCCGGACGTGCTGGTGAAGGGGGGCGACTACAAGCCCGAGGACGTGGTCGGCCGGAGCGTGATCGAAAAAGCGGGCGGGCGCGTCGAGATCTTCCCGCTGGTCGCCGACCACTCGTCGAGCCGGCTTCTCGACAAGACCAGGCAGCAGGCCCCGGCGCCGCGCGGCTGAGGGCGCGGTTGACCCGTCGCCGGGGAGTCCCTACGATCAATCCGTCGCCCGGCCCACCGGGCGGCGCGACGGACGGGGACCGCAGGGAGCGGCACCCCATCTCGCTCGGGAGACCACTATGATCGAAGCCATTGCGGTGATTCTCGTCGTCATGTGGCTGCTCGGGATGTTGACGCACTACACGCTGGGCGGCCTCGTCCACATCCTGCTGATTCTCGCGATCGTGGCCGTCGTCATCCGGTTGATCCAAGGGCGGAGGCCGCTCTAGCCGAACGCCGCTTCCCTGTTTCCGGTACCACGAGCCTCCGGCGCCGCCGGGGGCTCGCTCATTTTCCGTCCGTTCGCGTGTCCGGGCGGGGATTGACAGGTCCCGTCCGGCACGGCTAAGCTGTTGCACTTCATAGGCGTATCAGAACAGGTCGCAGGAGGATGCCCGGAGTGAAACGTCCCAGCCGAGTCGTCATCATGGGCGCCGGAGGGCGCGATTTTCACAACTTCAACACCTTCTTCAAGAACCGCCCTGACTATCAGGTGGTCGCGTTCACGGCGTCGGCTCAAATTCCGGGGATCGATGACCGCCGCTATCCGCGGTCTCTCGCCGGAAAGCTCTATCCGAAGGGGATTCCGATCTACTCGGAGCTGGAGCTGCCGGATCTCGTCCGCGAGCACGACGTGGACGTGGTGGTCTTCGCCTACAGCGACGTCTCCCACGAGTACGTGATGCACAAGGCGTCGTGGGTCGCCAGCCTGGGCCCGGACTTCATGATTCTGGGGCCCCGCAGCACGATGCTCCAGAGCCGCGTCCCGGTCATCGCGGTGAACGCGGTCCGGACGGGCTCGGGCAAGAGCCAGACCACGCGCAAGGTGTGCGAGGTGCTGAAGGGGATGGGGAAGCGGGTCGTCGCGATCCGGCACCCGATGCCCTACGGCGAGCTGAGCCGGCAGGGGGTGCAGCGCTTCGCCACGTATGCCGATCTCGAGAAGCACCACTGCACGATCGAGGAGCGCGAGGAGTACGAGCCGCACCTGGACCGCGGCACCATCGTCTACGCGGGTGTCGACTACGCCGAGATCCTGGCCGCGGCCGAGAAGGAAGCGGACGTGATCGTGTGGGACGGCGGGAACAACGACTTCGCCTTCTTCCGGCCCGATCTCCAGATCGTGGTCGTCGACCCGCACCGCCCCGGACACGAGCGCCTCTACCACCCCGGTGAGATCAACAGCCGGATCGCGCACGTGGTGGTGATCAACAAGATCGGCACGACCGACTACGCGAACGTCGAAGCCGTGCGCGCCTCGATCCAGCAGCTGAACCCGACCGCGGTCATCGTGGACGCGGCCTCCCCGATCTCGGTCGACCGTCCGGAATTGATCCGCGACCGGCGCGCCTTGGTGATTGAGGACGGCCCGACGCTCACCCACGGGGAGATGAAGTACGGGGCCGGCGTGATCGCCGCGAAGCGGCACGCCGCCCGCGAGATCGTCGACCCGCGTCCCTGGCTGGTCGGCGAGATCCGCGAGACGTTCCGCCAGTATCCGGACATCGGCGCGCTCCTCCCCGCCATGGGCTACTCG
>JBKJXM010000001.1:0-7333 GCA_046716305.1 Candidatus Eiseniibacteriota bacterium | reverse complement strand
GGTGGCGCACGAGGAGAGGTGCTCGGTCTCGTAGACCTCCAGGTCGTCCTCGCTCAGATGCAGCCCCTCGTCCGAGTAGCTGCCGCGCTGCCGCCGCATCGAGTTCCGCACGCTCGACAGAAAATCGATGTCCGAGACCGAGTCGCCGAATTCGTAGGGGCGGGTCTCGGTGATCTTCTCGCCCCCCTGGCCGGTGCGCGGAACGCGGTGCTCGCCGGCCGAGTCCTTGGCGAGCGACGAGAAGATCCGGTCCAGGGAATCCTTCCGGATCATCCGCTCGCCCTTCTTCGTGAGCACGATCTTCCCGTTCACGTCGCGGATCGCTTCTTCATCTTTCAGGTGCTTCTTGAAGTCCTCGACCGAGAACTTCTGGTTGAAGAATCCGAACCGCTCGCCCAATTCCTCCAGCGCGCGGAGCGCCTCGTCCACGTCGCCGTCGGTCATGAGGAGAAGGCGGTGGTAGAGGGAGAGCAGGTTTTTCAGGAAGGAGAGGTTCTGCATCAACCTCTCGTCCCATCGCGCGTAGCGGAAGTCCACGGCTAGTCCTCCGCCTCCTCCGGCTTCCCGAGCATCGTCGAGAACATGTCGGAGTAGGCGAGCGCGGCGGTGTCGGTGCGCTCCTTCGCGAGAATCGAGTTCTGGTGCAGCGCCTCGAGCACGAACTCCATCGCCGTCGGCACCTCGGCCGGGTCGCGCACCGGGAGGTAGCGCTTGGGCAGATCCTCCAGCCCGGTCACCTGCGAGAGCCGCTTGTGGAATTCGCGGGTGGGGAGCTCGTCCGAGATCTCGACCTTCTTCCCCTGGGCGAACCAGCGGAAGATGGGATCGTAGTCGGAGGCGGCGCCCTCGCCCTTCTCCTTCGCCTTGTAGGCGTCGGGGAAATACTTGGTGAAGATGTCCTTCACGGCCTTTCCGATCAGGTGCTTCGCCACCGCGACCGCACCCTCCTGCTCCCCTTCGTAGACAAGCTCCACCTTGCCGGTGATCGAGGAGAGCGCGTGCTGGAGATCGCAGATGCGGACGGCCTGGCGCCGCTCGCTGGTCCGGATGGCCCGGCGCTCCGCGTTCGAGATGACGTTTTCCAATAAGGCGATCGTCATGCGCACGCTCACGCCGCTCGACTGGTCCACGTAGGAAGATTTACGCGCCTGCACCGCCACCGTCTCGATCAGCTCCTTGATGTAGCTGGGGACGATGATCTCGATCCCATCCTCGCGCTTGATCCACGCTTCCTGCTCGGTGACGCGCATGGCGTCTTCGACCGTGTAGGGATAGTGGGTCATGATCTGCGAGGCGATCCGGTCCCGGAGCGGCGTGATGATGTTGCCGCGGTTGGTGTAGTCCTCGGGATTGGCCGAGAAGACGATCTGGATATCGAGCGGAAGCCGGATCGGAAAGCCGCGGACCTGGATGTCCTTCTCCTCGAGAATATTCAAGAGGCCCACCTGGATGCGCGGCTGCAGGTCGGGAAGCTCGTTGATCGCGAAGATCCCGCGATTGGTCCGCGGAATGATTCCGTAGTGCATGACCTCGGGGTCGCTGTACGAGCGCCGCTCGTTCGCGGCCTTGATCGGGTCGATGTCTCCGATCAGGTCGGCGATCGTCACGTCCGGCGTGGCCAGCTTCTCGCGGTAGCGCTCGTCCCGATGAATCCAGCGCACCGCCGTCTGGTCGCCCTTTTCTGCGATCCGCCGCTTACACGCGGGGCAGATGGGGTTCAGCGGATCGTCGTTCAGCTCGCAGCCGTCGATGGCCGGGACGTATTCGTCGAGAAAGCGCCCCAGACTCCGCAAGAGCCTCGTCTTCGCCTGGCCGCGGAGGCCGAGCAGGATGAAGTCGTGTCCGCTCAGCATGGCGTTCTCGATCTGCGGGATGACCGTGCGGTCGTAGCCGACAATTCCCGGGAAGAGTTGGTCGCCCCGCTCCATCGCGGCGATCAGGTTGCGGCGCATCTCGTGCTTCACCGTTTCCGGCTTGTATCCGCTATCCCTGAGTTCCTTTATGGTTTGCGGCCGTTTCATGGATCTCCCTCGGGGACTGCAGTGTGGGATGGGCGTCGCGTCCGATAAGGGTACCGCTTTGGCGGTTCCCCCACAAGCCGGCACCAGAGGGGTCCGGGGAGGATTCAGCCAAATAAACGTTGACTTAAAGCCCATAATTGCCGAATATTATTAGGTAATGACACTCACCGAACGAACAGCATTAGAAAACGGGCACGCCCTGGACCCAATCGACCGGCGGATCCTCGCGCTCCTGCAAGACAACGCGAAGCGTTCGCAGGCCGAGGTCGCCAAGGCCGTTGGCCTCACGGCTCCGTCCGTGAACGAGCGGATCCGGAAGCTCGAGCGCGCCGGCTACATCCGCGGCTACGTGGCGCTTCTCGACGACCGGAAGCTGGGCCACGACATCACCGCGTTCGTCGAGGTCTTCGTCGAGCATCCGAAGTACGAGTCCGCGTTCATCCAGGCGGTCTCGGAGCTGGACGAAGTCCTGGAATGCCACCACATCACCGGGGAGTTCTCGCTGCTCCTCAAGGTGAAGGTGACCGACATGGCCGCGTTCCGCCGCCTCCTGATCGAGAGTTTGAACACGATCCGGGGCGTGCGGCAGACGCGCACGGTGATGGTGCTCGCCACCTCCAAGGAACAACACCGGATCAAGGTAATTTGACCACGAAAGGAGCGCCCATGAACCCGACCGCTACCGGCACGTCGGTCCGCGTCACGCCGGACCAGGTGCACGCCACGCTGGCCAAGCACATGCTGGCCGACGGCTTTGATTTCGTCCTGGACCTGGAGAAGAGCCAGGGCGTCTGGCTCCACGATTCGCGGGCCAACAAGACGCTGATGGACTTCTTCTCGTTCTTCGCGTCCAACCCGGTCGGGATGAACCATCCGGGCCTGAAGACGCCCGAGTTCCAGGCGCGGCTGTTGAAGGCGGCGCTCCACAACGTGACGAACAGCGACGTGTACACCACCGAGATGGCCGAGTTCGTCGAGACGTTCGCGCGCCACGCGATGGGGAGCAAGTTCACGCACGCCTTCTTCGTCGCGGGCGGCACGCTGGGCATCGAGAACGCGCTCAAGGCTTCGTTCGACTGGAAGGTGCGGAAGAACTTCACGCGCGGCTGGCGCGAGGAGCGCGGGACCAAGGTGGTCCACTTCGATCAGGCCTTCCACGGCCGCTCCGGCTACACGCTCTCCCTCACCAACACGACCGACCCGCGGAAGGTGGCCTACTTCCCGAAGTTCGACTGGCCGCGCGTCACCAACCCCAAGGTCGAGTTCCCGCTCACCGAGGACCGGCTGGCCGACGTGAAGAAGCGCGAGACGCTCGCGGTCGCCCAGATGGAGCGCGCGTTCGAGCAGCACGGGGACGACATCGCAGCGATCATCATCGAGCCGATCCAGGGCGAGGGCGGCGACAACCACTTCCGTCCCGAGTTCTTCCGCGAGCTTCGTAAGATCGCCGACGAGCGCGGCGCCATGCTCATCTTCGACGAGGTGCAGGCGGGTTTCGGGCTCACCGGAAAGTTCTGGTCGTTCGAGCACTTCGGCGTCACGCCGGACATGGTGGGCTTCGGCAAGAAGTCCCAGGTCTGCGGCTTCATCTCGACGGCGCGGATCGACGACGTGCCGGACAACGTCTTCCAGGTATCGAGCCGCATCAACTCGACCTGGGGCGGAACGCTGGTCGACATGGTCCGGAGCCAGCGCTACCTCGAGATCATGTCCGAGGAGCGTCTGGTCGAAAACGCGGCGGCGCGCGGCGCGGAGCTACTCGCGGGGTTGGAGTCCCTCGCGAAGGAGTTCCCGGAGCACGTGGCGAACGCGCGCGGCCGGGGCCTCATGTGCGCTTTTGATCTCAGAGACGGGAATCTCCGCGACCAGGTGATCGCGAATGCCTACGAGCTGGGCGTCGTGGTCCTGGGCTGCGGCCCGCAGTCGATCCGGTTCCGTCCGCCACTGATCATCTCGAAGGAGGAGATCGCGGGGGGATTGGATAAGTTCCGCGCGAGCATCAAGAAGGCGATCGGGCGGTAGCGACCGGATGGCAGACAATCGACGATACGGATGGGCCCCGATGCCGACCGGCACGGGCCTTTCCATCATGGTGTGCAGCGTGGCGCGGGAGTAAACTTGAGCGTCTCCCTCAGGCGTTAACCGTTCCGAAACCCGTATCGCTCCAGAGGTGCCGGCAATGCGACCCCCATCCTCTTCGCTCCCGCTCCTCGTGCTTTGCCTGGGTTGCCTCGGCTCCGCCTGGTGCGCAGCCGGAGCATCGGCGTTCCCCGACTTCGCACGGACCGACTACGCGACACCTCGATCGCCGTTCCGGATGGCTTCGGGCGACCTGAACGGCGACGGGGTCGCTGACCTGGTCGTCGGCTGCCAGAGTGATCCTGACCCCGTGCTCTCCGTGTTTCTGGGGAACGGAGACGGCACGATGGGGCCGCGGGCCGATTACGCCTCCGGCCCCAATCCGACGGGCGTCGCGATCGCCGACTACAATCGCGACGGTGTTCCCGACCTCGCGGCGGCCATTCATCTCACGAACAGCGCGGCGGTCCTGCTGGGGCGCGGCGATGGCACGTTCGGAACCGCCACGGAATTCGCTGTCGGCTCCTTCCCGATTGATCTCGTCGCGGCGGACTTCAATGGCGACGGAAACCCCGATCTCGCGGTGACCAACTCTGAGGACAACACGATCTCCGTTTTGCTGGGAGACGGAAACGGGTTGTTCCAGCCTCAGCGGGTTCTCTCCAACGGCGGCTTCCCGGAGGGCATCGTCGCGGCCGACGTGAATGGAGACGGAGACGTGGATCTTGTCACGGCCGACTTTCTTTCGCACGCGATCGAGGTCCAGCTCGGAAACGGTGATGGGACGTTCACCCAACGGCCGCCCCACTTCCTCTCTCAAACAAACCCGATCGATCTGGTCGCGGCCGACCTGAGCGGCGACGGACGTATCGACATCGCGGTTGTCAATCGCAGCAGCAGCTCCGTCTCCGTCCTTCTTGGAAACGGTGACGGCACGTTCGGCGGCCAACAGAATTACGCGACGTCGTCGAGTCCTCTTGGAATCGACGTCGCGGACGTCGACGGCGACGGCCGGCTCGATCTCGCGGTCACCGGGGAGGATGCGGACGTCGTGAGTCTCTTCCCGGGTAACGGCGACGGAACCTTCGGACCGCGCACCGACACTCCGGTGGGGGACGGTCCGGTCGCGATGCTTGCGGTGGACCTGAATCGTGACGGCCACGTCGACCTTGTGACCTCGAACGCCGCCCCGAACGTCAACACCGTCTCCGTCCTGCTCAACGAGTCCGGGGATCTTGCCGCGAGGGCTTACCTGACCGGATCGGACAAGACCATCCGGCTCTCGTCGAAAAACGCTCAGTGGTGCGCCCAGATCGAGCCCATCGGGGGTTCGTTCTCGGTCACCGAAATCACGCCGGGATCGGTTGAATTGATTTCGCCGGGCACGGGATCGGTTTCGCGAATCTCGGCGATATCGGACAACACCATGGTCGTTGGTGACCGGGATCGGAATCAGATCCAGGACATTACGGCATGCTTCCGGAAAGTGGATCTCCGGCTTCTATTCTCTTCCGTCCAGGGGAAGCAGACACTGACCGTGGCGATCGAGGGGACGGTCCTGTCCGGCCGGAGGTTCCACGCACCCGCGCAGGTCACCGTGAACGGTGGTGTTCCCTCGGCCGCCGCGTCGTTCAATCCGAATCCGTTCCATCCGGGAGGCGTGCTCGCGTTCCATACGCGTGCGGCCGGAGTCGCAAGCGTCGCGCTCTACAACGTGAGGGGTGGCCTCGTTCGCAGGCTGCTCGATCGCATGTGGCTCCCATCCGGAATGCACCGCGTTCCGCTCGATGGGAAGGGCTTGAACGGCGCTCCGCTCGCGTCGGGCATCTATTTCTACCGTATCGAGACCGCCGAAGGGATCACGACCGGCCGGGCGTCGATTCTCAAGTAGTGGGAGCGCGCCGTGGGATGCGCGCCGCGTAGAGCGCCGCCCCGAGCAGCACCGCGCCCGACATCCATAGCGGCGCCCCGGGACTGACCACGTCGAAGACCAAGCCGCCCAGGAACGGGCCCACCGCGCGGCCGAGGCTGCCGAGCGACTGGTAGATGCCGAGGATGCCGCCCTGCTCCTCTGGCGGCGTCGCGACGGATACCAGCGCGGACAGCGACGGCGTGAGCAATCCGCTCCCCACGGCGATCACCCCCATGGCGGCGAGAAACACCGCGAGAGGCGGGACCACCCCGGCGACCACGAACGCCGCGCCCATGAGCGCGAGCCCCCACCGCACGAGCGCCCGCTCGCCGAAGCGCTTCGCCAGCGCTCCCACGATCCCCGCCTGCAGCACCGCGGCGATCACGCCCACGTAGGCGAAGAGGTAGCCGATGTGGTGCGGTCCCCAGCGGAAGAAGCGCTCGCAGAAGAGCGCGAGGATCGCTTCCATTCCCGAGAAGCAGAGCGTGGCCACGAAGAAGACCCCGAGCGCCGTTCCTACCGTGGGCCGGCTCAGCGCGTCGCGATAGGAAGCACGCACCCGTCGCAGCGCCGCGGCCTCGCGCTCCTCAGGCGGCAGGGATTCCGGCAGACGCGCCCAGGCGAACACGAATGCGGCCGCGGCGAGGCCGGCGGCCGCGTAGGCCGGTACCGAAAACCCCCACCGGCTCAGAACGCCGCCGATCGCCGGGCCGAAGATGAACCCCATCCCGAACGCGGCGCCGATCAGCCCCATGCCGCGCGTCCGCTCGGCCGGAGTGGTGGTGTCCGCGATGTAGGCCTGCGCGGTCGAGAGCGTCGCGCCCGCGATCCCGGCGAAGATGCGCGAGACGAACAGGACGGGAAGGGAATCGGCTGCCGCGAAGACGAGATAGGAGACGCCGGTCAGGATCAGCGATCCAAGCAGCACGGGCCGCCTCCCGATCCTGTCGGAAAGGCGCCCCCACACCGGCGCGAAGATGAACTGAGCGAGCGAGAACGAGGTCGTGAGCAGCCCTACCGTCAATCCGCTCGCGCCGAAGTGCTCGGCGTAGTAGGGGAGGAGCGGGATGATGATCCCGAAGCCGAGGAGATGGATGAAGACGGTGAGGAAGAGGATGGCGCGCGCCTGGGAGCCGCTGCCCGAAGTTGCGCCGCGCGAAAGCATCGCGCGATCTTAGGGAGCCGGCCCAGGCCGGTCAATCGAACCGCCGAGCCGCCCTGGAACTTCGCCTTGTATACTCCGCGCGTGCTGCCACGAGCCCCCGCACTGACGCTCGCGCTTCTGTTCGCCGCGCTCACCGCCGCGTCCACCGCGACCTCG